>WBTZ01000040.1 GCA_009026175.1 Zoogloea sp.
GGCATCGGCGGCCACATCCTCGAGCACGCGGCGCTCGAGCTCCTCGCGGGCGGTGGCGTGGTCGCTGGCCGACACGGCGCCGCTGGCCAGGTCGCGGTCCAGCTCGGCCAGCTGGTCCCGGAAGATGGCGGTGTTGATGGATTGGCGGCTGTTTCCGGAGGAGGACTTGCGGCGCAGCAGGGGCAGGCACAACAGGGCGAGGACCAGGGCCAGAAGGGCCCCGGCGGCAATCCAGAAGGCGGTCATGCGTTGTCTTTCGGGGGGGCGTGCGGCGTGCCGAGCAGGGCCTGGGCAGCGGCCTTCTGTTCGTCCGACAGGGTGGCAGGGGCCAGGCGGGTGGAGCGGCGACGCAGGTAGGCGACCAGCCCGAAAATCGCGCCGGCCAGGATCACGAAGGGGCCGAACCAGAGCAGCCAGGTGGTGGGCTTGACCGGCGGGCGATAGAGCACGAAATCGCCGTAGCGGGCCACCAGGTAGTCGCGGATCTCCGCGTCGCTCTTGCCGTCATTGATCAGCTTGCGGACTTCCCGGCGCAGGTCGTCGGCCAGTTCGGCGCGGGAGGCGGCCAGGCTCTCGTTCTGGCAGACCAGGCAGCGCAGTTCTTCGGAAATGGCGACCAGACGGGCTTCCACCACCGGGTTGTCGGCCATCGGGGTGGCCTCGGCGGCGAGCAGGGGCGAGGCGGCGCCGAGCGTCAGCGCGGCCGCCAGGGCGGCAGAGGCAGCGCAGGAAGTGAGCCGGGAGCGTGTCATGTCAGGACTCCGTGGCCAGCTGGCGTGCCAGGGGCAGGATCTTCTTTTCGAGGGCCTCGGGCGTGATGGGGCCGATCTGCTTGAAGCGGATCACGCCTTTCTTGTCGATCAGGTAGGTCTCGGGCACGCCATACACGCCGTAGTCGATCCCCACCCGGCCGTCCATGTCGAGGACCGACAGGGTGTAGGGATTGCCGTGCTGGCTCAGCCAGGCGCCGGCGCGCTGGCGGGTCAGGGCCAGCTCGTCATCAGCGGACAGCTTCTTGGCATCGATGCCGCCATCGCCGCGGACCTCCTTGTAGTTGAGGCCCACGATGGGCAGCCCGCCCTGCTTGGCGAAGGCCACCAGCAGCGGGTGTTCGGCCCGGCAGGAGACGCACCACGAGGCCCACACGTTGAGCAGCCAGACCTGGCCGCGCATGTCGGCGGGGGTGAAGCTCTTGTCGGGTGCCGCCAGGACGCCGAGCTTGAAGTCGGGGGCCGGCTTGCCGACCAGAGGCGACGGGACTTCGTGGGGGTCGCGGTTGAGGCCGATGGCCAGGAAGACGACGAGGACCAGGAACAGCCCGAGGGGAATCAGGAAACGTTTCAAGATGCAGCTCCCTGGCTGGCCAGCTTGCTGGCCTGCGCAGCGGTTGATTTGATGCGGTAGCGGCGGTCGGACGCGGCGAGCAGGCCACCGAGGGCCATGAAGACCGCGCCGGCCCAGATCCAGCTGACGAAGGGCTTGTAATACACGCGCACGCTCCAGGCGCCGTCGCCGCCTTCCAGCGGGTCACCCAGGGAGACATAGATATCGCGGGTCACCCCCGGGTCGATGAAGGCCTCCGTCATCGGCATGGCCGAGGACAGGTACTTGCGCTTCTCCGGGTGCAGTGGCATCACCACCTTGCCGTCGCGGATCAGTTCCAGGTTGCCGCGGGCGGCAGTGTAGTTCGGGCCGGGCACGCTCTCCACACCGAGGAAGCGGATCTGGTAGTCGCCGGTCTGGACCGTGTCGCCAGGGGCCATGCGCACGTCCTTCTCGGTCTCGTAGTGCTTGACCATGACGATGCCGACCAGGGTGACCGCGATGCCCACGTGGGCGAAATGCATGCCCCAGAAGGCCCGCGGGGGAGGGCTCGACTTGGCGCGGGCCAGGATCTGCAGCACCGACGAGCCGGTGATCCAGATGGCCAGGCCGATGCCCAGGGCCACCCCGGCGGACCAGCCGCCGAACAGGAAGGGCACGCTGACGCCGCCGGCCACCGCGAGGGCAAAGGCCAGGCGTACCGGGCGTACGATGTCGGCCAGCCGGGCTTCCTTCCAGCGCGCCACCGGGCCCACCGCCATCAGGAACAGCACCGGCACCATCAGCGGCGCAAACACCGCGTTGAAGTACGGAGGCCCCACCGACAGCTTGCCCAGGTTGAGGGCGTCGATCACCAGCGGGTAGAGGGTGCCGAGCAGGACGGCGCCGGCTGCCGACAGCAGCAGCACGTTGTTGATCAGCAGCAGGGTCTCCCTGGACACCAGGGCAAAGGCCCCGCCCAGGCTGACCTTGGGGGCCCGCCAGGCGAAGAGGGTCAGGGAGGCGCCGACCACCACGGCCAGGAAGAGCAGGATGAAGATGCCGCGCTTGGGGTCGGACGCAAAGGCATGCACCGAACTCAGCACCCCGGAGCGGACCAGGAAGGTGCCCAGCAGCGACAGCGAGAAAGCGCCGATGGCCAGCAGCACGGTCCAGTTCTTGAAGCTGCCGCGCTTCTCGGTGACGGCCAGGGAGTGGATCAGCGCAGTGCCCACCAGCCAGGGCATGAAGGAGGCGTTCTCCACCGGATCCCAGAACCACCAGCCACCCCAGCCCAGCTCATAGTAGGCCCAGATCGAACCGAGGCCGATGCCGAGGGTCAGGAAGATCCAGGCGGCGGTGGTCCAGGGGCGCGACCAGCGCGCCCAGGCCGCATCGAGGCGCCCCGACAACAGGGCCGCGATGGCAAAGGCGAAGGCCACCGAGAAGCCCACGTAGCCCATGTAGAGCATGGGCGGATGGAAGATCAGCCCCGGGTCCTGCAGCAGCGGGTTGAGGTCGCGGCCTTCGTCGGCACCGGGCAGCATGCGCTCGAAGGGGCTGGAGGTGGCCAGGATGAACAGGATGAAGCCGAAGGCCACCAGGCCCAGCACGCCCTGCACCCGCGCCACCATGTCGTCCGGCAGGCTGCGCGAGAAGGCCGCCACGGCCAGGGACCACAGGGACAGCATCAGCACCCACAGCAGCAGGGAGCCCTCGTGGCCCCCCCACACGCCGGAGATACGGTACTCGAGGGGCAGCCGCGAGTTGGAGTGCTGGGCGACGTAGACCACCGAGAAGTCGTTGTTGATGAAGCTCGCCGTGAGGCAGCCGAAGGCGATGGCGATGAGCAGGAACAGCGTGGCGGAGGCCGGGCGTGCCAGCCCGATCCAGGCGGGCACGCCGCGCTGGGCGCCGATGAGGGGCAGGGTGCCCTGGACCAGCGCGACGAGCAGGGCCAGGACGAGGGCGAAGGTACCGAGTTCCGGAATCATGGATGGCCTCCTGGCCTTACTGCTTGAGGGTGCGGCTGGCTTCGTGGGCCTGGTCCACCGCGGCCTTGGCCTCGGGCGGCATGTAGTTCTCGTCGTGCTTGGCCAGGACCTCGCTGGCCGTGAAGTTGCCGTCGGCGCCGAGGGTGCCCTGGGCCACCACGCCCTTGCCCTCGCTGAAGAGGTCCGGGAGGATGCCCTTGTAGGCCACGGGGATCTCCCTGGCAGTGTCGGTCACCACGAAGCGGGCGGTGATGTCGTTGCGCTGCAGGCTGCCTTCCTTGACCAGCCCGCCGATGCGGAAGGGGCGGTCCTTGGGGGCTTCGCCACTGGCCACCTGGGTGGGCGTGAAGAAGAACACCAGGTTGCTCTGGAAGGCGTTGAGGATCAGCGAGGCGGCGATGCCGAGGGCGGCGAGGCCGCCGAGCACGATGGCGAGGCGTTTCTGGCGTGGTTTCATGATCAGTCTTGGTTGTCGCGGTCGGCGGCAAGTTCCCGGCGCAGCAGGCGACGGGTATCGGAAAGGCGTTTGCGGGCCAGCAGGGCTTCGATCAACAGGGCTGCGGCGGTGACCCCGAAGCTGCCCCACACATAGAAACCATAGCCTCCCATGGCGAAGAATTCGCTGGTGCTGCCCCAGTTCATCGCTGCATCTCCGGCAGTTCGGCCACCCAGGTGGCGTGTCGTTCCCGTTCGAGGATGATCGCCCGCACCCGGTAGAGGGCGATGGCGATGCTGTACATCCAGAAGGCCAGGGCCATGATCAGCATGCCCCACAGCATGGTGGTGGCCATGGTCGGTGCCTTGGTCATCGAAACCGAGGCGCCCTGGTGCAGGGTGTTCCACCACTTCACCGAGAAATAGATGATCGGCACATTGATCACCCCCACCAGCGCCACGATGGCGCCCGCCTTGTCGGCCCGCCGGGGGTCGTCGATGGCCGAGGTGAGGGCGATGTAGCCGATGTAGAGGAAGAACAGGATCAGCTCGGAGGTGAGCCGCGCATCCCATACCCACCAGGCACCCCACATGGGCTTGCCCCACAGGGCCCCGGTCCACAGGGACAGGAAGGCGAACAGCGCGCCGGTGGGGGCCAGGGCGGAGCTCATCATGCCCGACAGGCGGGTGTTGAAGGTGATCCCGATGGCCGCCCAGAAGGCCATCACGCAGTAGATGAACATCGACATCCAGGACGCCGGTACGTGGATGAAGATGATCCGGTAGCCCTCGCCCTGCTGGAAGTCGGTGGGAGCGACGAAGAAACTGATCCACAGGCCGACCGCGCAGAGCACGCTGGCCAGGCCGGCGAACCAGGGCCACAGGGTGCCCGCCAGGGGGTAGAAGCTGGCCGGAGAGGCAAACTTGAACCAGTTGATCAGACGCTGACTCATGGGGTGATCCGGTTGGGTTGGGGCGGGCGCCTACTCGAGCGCAATGCGCAGGGCCGCGGTGGCGGCCCAGGGGGCGAAAAACACGCCCAGGGCGAGCAGGGCCCCGAGCAGGGACAGGTGTCCGCCTGCGCCGAGCCCGGCCAGGTCGGCCTCCACGGCGCCGGCGCCGAAAATCAGGGCCGGAATATACAGGGGCAGCACCAGCAGGGACAGCAGCACGCCGCCGCCGCGCACGCCCAGGGTCAGGGCGGCGCCGATGGCGCCCACCAGGGACAGCACCGGGGTGCCCAGCAGCAGGCTGATCATCAGCACGCCCAGGGAGCGGGGCGACAGGTCGAACTGCAGGCCCAGCACCGGCGCCAGCAGGACCAGCGGCAGGCCGGCAGTGAGCCAGTGGGCCAGCACCTTGCCGCTGACCAGCAGGGCCAGCGGGGTGGGGGACAGGCTCATCTGCTCAAGGGTGCCGTCCTGGTGGTCGGCGGCGAACAGGCGGTTGAGGGACAGCATGGCCGCCAGCAGCGCGGCGACCCACAGCACCCCCGGCGCGATGCGGCGCAGGGTGGCGGACTCCGGCCCGATGCCGAGGGGAAACAGGCTGACCACGATCATGAAGAAGAACAGGGCGGTGAACACCTCGCTCTTGCGCCGTGCAGCGAGCAGCAGGTCGCGCCGGACGATGGCCAGGAAGGCGTTCATGCCGTGGCCTCCCGGGGGGCTGCCGGCGTGCCGAGGCGCAGGCTGGCGCCCGTGCCGGCCAGCTGGACAGCCTGGTGGCTGGTGAAGATCAGCATGCCGCCGCGGGACAGGTGGTCATCGAGGATGCTGCAGAGCTGGGCCACGGCAGCCACGTCGAGGGCCACGAAGGGTTCATCGAGGATCCACAGGCGGGCCTGGCTGCACAGCAGGCGGGCCAGGGCGACACGGCGCTTCTGGCCCTGGGAGAGCACCCGGGCCGGCAGGTCCTCGCGGCCCTTCAGGCCGATCCGGCGCAAGGCGGCCATGGCCGTGCCCTCGTCGAGCGGCCGGCCGGCCACTGCGGCGGCGGTCTGCAGGTTCTCGAGGGCGGAGAGGTCTTCCTTGATGGCGGGCGCGTGGCCGAGATAGAGCAGGCGGGCGTGGTAGTCGTCGCGGACTTCGGCGACGGGCCGCCCCTCCCATTCGATCAGGCCGTCGGCAGCCGGGGCCAGGCCGGCGAGGATGCGCAGCAGGCTGGTCTTGCCGGCACCGTTGGCACCTTCCACCTGCAGCCACTCCCCGGGGGAGACGCACAGGTCCACCGCCGAGAAAAGTCGGCGGTCGCCGCGATCGCAGGCCAGGCCGTGGGCACGGAGCATGAAAGGAAGGAGCCGGGAAGTCTGAGGACGGCGCATTCTGCCCGACCCACCCCGGTGGGTAAACCGCCTAAATCAATGAAGTTCAATGAAACCGGGGCCACCCGGCCGGATCGGCTCCCCTCAGTGGCGGGCCGTGCTGGCGTAGCCTTCCGGCAGCACGGTCGGCGGGGGGGAGGCCGCCGCTTCGCTGTGCTCCCGGGACGAACCGGAGGTGCTTGCCGCGTCGCCGACCTCCAGGATGTCCAGCACCTGGCGGGCCAGGGCCCGGCAGGCATTGCCCAGGTTGGAGGGCAGGCCTTCGGGGATGGACTTCTGCAGGAGCTGCTTGGAGGCCGACAGGCTCGGCACGGGGAGCAGCAGACGGTGCTTGTGCTCACCCAGGATCTGGGCCACCGCGCGGTCGGCGGCGTCCCGCGCCCAGGCGTTGGTGGGCCACTGGGAGGGCAGGCCGTAGGCGTGGCTGAAGTCCTGCAGGTCGCGCAGCACGGTGCGGAGATCTTCGTGGGACTCCCGGAACGGCAGCAGCACGATGTCGGCCAGGCCGTTGAGGGTGCGGTCCACTTCGGCGCGGTTGCCACCGCCGTCGATCACGCCGATCCAGCCCTGCATGGTGCGCAGCTTGCCGACCACCTTGTGCAGGGCCTCCGGTGTACGCGCATCGGCGGTCACGTAGCGGCGCCCATCCGGCGTCAGGGGCTCCCGGGACGTGTCCGTCAGCACGCAGGCGGAGCGATGGCCAAGCAGGCCGAGCCCCTGGCAGAGCATGTGGGACAGGGTCGTCTTGCCGGTGCCGCCCTTGTTGCCGATGATGCAGATGATCCGGGACATGGTGATTACCTCGTGCTGAACGCAGGACGCGATGACAACATTATTCGGCTCTTAACGGCATCCCGGCGCCCGGAATTGAGGGGCTATCCGCCGGTAATTCCCGATTTCTGGCGGTAGGCCGGGCCGGCCGGGATGTAACAGTAGAGCCGGGTGCGGCGCCGGTCACCCACTTCGACCACCGAGTCGGGCTCCACGCCCTCCACCGGGAAGCTGTTGCTCACCAGCATGGCGCCGGGCCGCATCTCGGCGCAGGCCTTGTGCCACACCTGGTGCATCGGGACCGGCGAGAGGAAGGCATACACCATATCGTAGTCGCTCCAGGGGATCTGGAAGAAGTCGCCGCGGGCCAGGCTGATGGTGGGCTGGTGGCGGCTCAGCAGCAGGGACAGGGCATAGGGGGCCGGCGCCGACTCGATGCCTTCGAGGCTGCAGTCCGGGCGCAGCCGGGCCAGCGGCCGCAGCAGGGAGCCGGTGCCGCTGCCCAGGTCGAGCAGCCGGCCCGGTCTGCCGCGGGGCAGCAGCTCGGCCACGGCGGCGGCGGTGCGCCGGTTGGACAGGAACAGCGGGACCTGGGTGCGGAAGCTGCTCCAGAACACCAGGGCAAGGCCGACGAAGGCCGCCAGGTACCAGCCGGGGGCGATGCGGATCTGTACCGCGGCCACCACCAGGGGCAGGAAGCCCAGGTGGATCCAGCGCCACCAGGGCGCGCTGCGCAGCGCGATGGCCGCGAGGGTGGCGCCGGCTGCCTGGACGGTGACGAGGGGCCAGATCCCGGCTGGCAGCAGCCCGCTGCGCCCGGCGCCGAAGGCCAGGGCCGCGCCGGCGAGCTGGGCGAGGAGCGCCTTGAGGGCGGGAGGGAGACCGGTGGGCATGTCTGGGGGCCGCTTTGCGGTCCGGCCTCAGCGGGCGCGCCGGATGATGAAGCCGTTGTCCACCGGCGCGAAGTCCAGCCGCGGGTAGAAATCCATGGCCTCGGGCGCCGACAGCAGGATGATCGACACCTCGTCGCCAAGCAGCGCCCGGGTGCGCTCGACCAGCTCGCGGCCGATGCCCTGGTGCTGACAGGCCCGGTCCACCGCCAGGTCGGACAGGTAGCAGCAATAGCTGAAGTCGGTGAGGGCCCGGCACACGCCGACCAGGCGCTCGCCGTCCCAGGCCGAGAGGACCAGGCTGGACTGGGCGAACATGCGGCCGATACGCTCCGCGTCGTCGATGGGCCGCCGGATCCCGGAGGCCTGGAAGACGCGGACGATATCCTCGGTCCGCAGGGCGACGTCCCGACGGTAGTCGATCATGATGCTGCAGCGCAGGAAAAGCAGATGACGGGGAGCATACCGGACTCCCCGCCCTCTGCGGCACCCTGGCGCCGCCTTGATCGACCCCAGTCCTCAGGCGGCGCGGCTGGCGGCTGCTCCGTCAGGGCCGAGGCGGGCCAGCAGGTTCTCCCTGCGCGGCGCCACCCGGGCCATGGCGGCGGCCTTGATGTGGCCGAAGCCGCGGATCTCCTCGGGCAGGCTGGCCAGCTCCACCACCAGCGGCAGGCGCTCCGCGTTGAGGCCGTTCAGCACGTTCAGCAGATCGGCTTCGTACTGGTCGATGAGGCCTCTTTCCGCCTTGCGCTCCGGGTGATAGCCGAAGGGGTCGAAGGCAGTGCCGCGCAGCCGCCTGAAGCGCGCCAGCCACTTGAAGGCGGTGAGCATCCAGGGCCCGAAGACCAGCTTGCGGATGCGGCCGGAATCCGGGTCCGGCCGGGCCAGGAAGGTGGGGGCCAGATGGAAGTTGAGCTTGAAATCGCCCTCGAAGCCGGCGTCCAGCGCCTCCCGGAAGGCCGGGGCGCTGTACAGCCGGGCCACCTCGTACTCGTCCTTGTAGGCCATCAGCTTGTAGAAGTAGCGGGCGACGGCCTCGCCGAGGCGCTCGCTGCCCAGGGGCGCCTCGGCGGCCCGGACCCGGGCCACCAGGTCGGTATAGCGCCGGGCGTAGGCGGCGTCCTGGTAATCGGTGAGCAGGGCGGCGCGGCGGGCGATGCGGTCGTCCAGGGTTTCCGGGCGGATCGGGATGACCGGCGCGGGGGTGACCTCCCGCTCCACCGCATGCAGATCCACGGCGGCGCGGCGACCCCACAGCAAGGCCTTGCGGTTCATCTCCACCGCGGCACCATTGAGCTCGATGGCCTTGTCCAAGCTGGCGGCGCTGACCGGCACCCAGCCCCGCTGCCAGGCGTAGCCGAGCAGGAACAGGTTGGTGGCGATGGCGTCGCCCATCAGGCGGGTGGCCAGGTGCTGGGCGTCGAGGAAGTCGCAAGCATCCTTCCCGACCGCCTCGGCGATGGCTGACTGCATCTTTTCGAGGGGGAACTGCCAGTCCGGATTGCGGGTGAATTCCGAGGTCGGGGTCTCGGCGCAGTTCACCACGCCGCGGGTGCGGCCGACCGCCATCTTGGCCAGGGCATCGACGCTGGCGGTGACCACCACGTCGCCGCCGATCACCACATTGGCCTCGCCGGCGGCGATGCGCACCGCGTGCAGGTCTTCCGGCCGGTCGGCGATGCGGATGTGGCTGAACACCGAGCCGCCTTTCTGGGCCAGGCCGGTCATGTCGAGCACCGTGACACCCTTGCCGTCCAGGTGGGCGGCCATGCCGATCAGGGCGCCGATGGTGACTACCCCGGTGCCGCCGACGCCGGTGACCAGGATGCCCCAGGGCTCCCGGGTGGCCGGCAGGCGTGGCGCGGGAAGCGTGCCGAAGCGGCTGTCGTCGGCCTGCATGGCGCGGCCCTTGCGCACCCGCCCGCCCTCGATGGTGACGAAGCTCGGGCAGAAGCCGTTCATGCAGGAGTAGTCCTTGTTGCAGGCGGACTGATCGATCTGCCGCTTGCGGCCGAACTCGGTCTCCACCGGCAGGATGGCCATGCAGTTGGATTCCCGTCCGCAATCGCCGCAGCCTTCGCAGACGGCTTCGTTGATATAGACGCGGGTCTGCGGGTCGGGGTAGGTGCCGCGCTTCCTGCGGCGGCGCTTCTCGGCGGCGCAGGTCTGGTCGAAGACCAGGGCCGACACGCCGGGGGTGGCGCGCAGCTCGCGCTGGATCACCTCGAGTTCGTCCCGGTGGCGGATCGGGATGCCGTGGGGGATGTCGGCCGCGTGCCAGGGGCGGTCGGTACCGTCGGTGACCAGCACGATGGTGTTCACCCCTTCGCCCTGCAACTGGCGCAGCAGTTTGGGCACGCTCAGGTCGCCGTCCACCGGCTGGCCGCCGGTCATCGCCACGGCGTCGTTGTAAAGGATCTTGTAGGTGATGCCGCTGCCCTGCGGGCCGCTGCCGCCGGGGCGGTTGAAGGCCGCCACTGCCTGGCGGATGGCCAGCAGGCCGGAGTGGAAGTAGGTGCCGTCACCCAGGTTGGCGAAGATGTGCGGCTCGTCGATGAAGGGCGCCTGGCCGACCCAGGGCACGCCTTCGCCGCCCATGTGGGTGAAGGTGCCGGTCTTGCGGTCGGGCATGAAGGTGGCCATGTAGTGGCAGCCGATCCCGGCCATGGCGCGGCTGCCCTCGGGTACCACGGTGGAGGTGTTGTGGGGGCAGCCGGGGCAGAAGGTCGGCACCCGGTCGATGGCGAAGACGCGCCGCCCCAGGGCGGTCTCCTTGGCCTGCAGGAAGGCCAGGCGGGCTTCGATGCGCCCGGAGGTGAAGAAACGCCCGATGCGCGCGGCGATGACCCGGGCGATCATCGCCGGGGTGAGTTCGCCGGCGGCCGGCAGCAGCCATTCACCGTGATCGACGGTGCTGCGGCCGTCGGGGCCGAGCGTGGTGAGCAGCGACCACTCGCCCTTCTCGTCGAACTTGCCGATGACCCGCGGGCGCACGTCCTCGCGCCAGTTGTAGAGCTCTTCCTTGAGCTGGTATTCGATCAGCTGGCGCTTTTCCTCGATCACCAGGATCTCGTCCAGGCCCTCGGCGAAGTGGCGCACGCCCTCGGCCTCGAGCGGCCAGACCATGCCTACCTTGTACAGGCGGATGCCGATCTCGGCGGCCAGCGCCTCGTCGATGCCCAGGTCGTCGAAGGCCTGGCGCACATCCAGGTAGCTCTTTCCGGAGGTGATGATGCCCAGGCGCGGCTGCGGCGAGTCGATGATGATGCGGTTGAGGCCGTTGGCCCGGCAGTAGGCCAGGGCGGCATACAGCTTGGCGTGGAGCAGGCGCTTCTCCTGCAGCAGCGGCGGGTCGGGCCAGCGGATGTTGAGGCCGTCCGGCGGCAGGGCGAAGTCCTCGGGGGTCTTCGTGGTGACACGCAGCGGGTCCACATCCACCGAGGCCGAGGTCTCCACCGTGTCGGCCAGCGCCTTGAAGGCCACCCAGCAACCGGAGTAGCGGGACAGGGCCCAGCCATGCACGCCGAAGTCGAGATACTCCTGCACCCCGGCCGGGGCCAGCACCGGCATCATCATCGACTTGAAGAAGTGGTCGGTCTGGTGGGGCAGGGTGGACGACTTGGCCGCGTGATCGTCGCCGGCGATCACCAGCACGCCGCCGTACTGCGAGCTGCCCGCCGCGTTGGCGTGGCGGAACACGTCGCCGCAGCGGTCCACTCCGGGGCCCTTGCCGTACCACATGGCAAACACGCCCTGCACGCGGGCCTTGGGCGACAGGGCGACCTGCTGGCTGCCCCACACGGTGGTGGCGGCCATGTCCTCGTTGATGCCCGGCTGGAAGACGATGTCGTGGCTGGCCAGGTGTTCCCTGGCCTTCCAGAGGGACTGGTCCAGCCCGCCCAGGGGCGAGCCCCGGTAGCCGGAGACGAAGCCGGCGGTGTTCAGGCCGGCGGCCCGGTCGCGGTCCCGCTGGATCATCAGGAGGCGCACGAGCGCCTGGTAGCCGGTCAGGTAGACCCGGCCGGAAGTGGTGTATTTGCTGTCGATCAGCGCATTGCCTGCGCTCGACGGGGAGAGTGCGCGGACGGGGTCCTGCTCGGCCATGGTGGGGCTCCTCACAAAAATCGTGTTTTTGATCCGCTCGCGGTGAGGGCCTTGTGGGCCCGGCCGCAGAGGTGCTGCAAGGAAAGCCTAGGGGGTGCCGGACGGCGGTTCAATGCTTGGATACCCTAATGCGTGATCGGGTTCCGGCGGGATGATGGCTTAACATAGGCACCTTGGCATGCCGGGGCCGGGAGCGTCGGCCATTCACTTGCCTGCATCCTGGATCCTGAGCCTTGGAAACACGCTTGCTACCGCTGAACGAAACGGGTATTCCGGATACCCGGACCCGTGCCCTGCTCCGCGAACTGGGGTGGAGGCTCCGCCATCTGTGGTGGCTCAAGGCCGGGGGGACCACCCTGTTCATGACGGCCTTCTTCGCCGCCTATCTCGAGCTGCTGCACCGGCCCTGGTATCCGGTGACGCAGATGCCCCTCACCTGGCTGGACCGGCAGGTGGATTTCCAGCCGTGGGCGCTGGTGGCCTATGCGTCCCTGTGGATCTACGTGTCCCTGCCGCCGGCCCTGGCGGCCAGCCGGGCACGGCTGTTCAGCTACGGCTGGCACATCGGCAGCTTGTGCGTGGCCGGGCTGCTGATCTTCGTGTGGTGGCCCACGGCGGTGCCGCCGGCCGCCGTCGACTGGGGGCTGTACCCGGGGTACGCGCTGCTCAAGGGCATCGACAAGGGCGGCAATGCCTGCCCCTCCCTGCACGTGGCCACGGCTCTGTACTCCTGCCTGTGGCTGGCGCGGGAACTGCGTGACCTGGGCGGCGGGCCCGGCCTGCGCCTGGGCAATTGGGCGTGGTGCGGACTGATCGTGTTTTCGACCCTCGCCACCAAGCAGCACGTCAGTCTCGACGTGCTGGCCGGCGTGGTGCTGGCACTGACCGTGGCGGCGCTTTCGCCCGGTTTGCGGAGGTCTGGGCAGGGCACGTGAGCGAGGCTTGCGCGCGCTTGTGGCGGGGAGGGCGGGATTGGGGTATAACCCGCGCGGACCTACTCTGGGCGCGGCTTGCGGTGGATGTTAAAGAATGCAATTCAAATTATTCGCAGCCCCTCGGGGAGGTGTCCGCATGCTTGAGACGGCCTGGTGCTTGATGACATGAATGAATGTGATGTTCTGGTGATCGGTGGAGGGCCGGCCGGGTGTTCGGTGGCGCCGCTGCTGGCGCGCAAGGGATACCGCGTCGTGCTGCTGGAGAAGGCGCATCACCCGCGCTTCCACATCGGCGAATCCCTGCTGCCGGCCAACCTGCCCCTGCTCGAGCAGCTCGGGGTGGCCGACGAGGTGCGGGCCATCGGCATGGAGAAATGGGGGGCGGAATTCGTCTCCCCCTGGCACGCCCACGGCCAGGAGTTCCGTTTCGCCGATGCCTGGAACAAGAGCCAGCCCAATGCCTACCAGGTCAAGCGGGCCGAGTTCGACCACATCCTGATCCGCAACGCGGCCCGTGAAGGGGTCGAGGTGATCGAGGGCTGCAAGGTGCGCGCCGTCGATTTCGAGCCTGACGGAACGGGCGCCGTGGTGGGGGCCGTCCATGACGACGGACGCGAGGAGCGCTGGAAGGCCCGCTTCGTGGTCGATGCCTCCGGTCGCGACACCTTCCTGGCCAACCGCTTCCAGATCAAGCACCGCAATCCGCGTCACAATAGTTCGGCAATGTATGCCCATTTCGCCGGAGCGCGGCGCAATGAAGGCCAGGCTGAAGGAAACATCACCATCTTCTGGTTCGAGCACGGCTGGTTCTGGTTCATCCCCCTGTCCGACGGTTCGACCAGCGTGGGGGCCACGGTGTGGCCCTACTACATGAAGACCCGTGCCGGGCGCAGCCTGGGCCAGTTCCTGACGGACACCATCGCGATGTGCCCGCCCCTGGCGGAGCGCCTGAGCAAGGCCGTGATGGTCACCGAGGCCGAGGCCACCGGCAACTTCTCGTATGTCTCCGAACGCAACCACGGCCCCAACTACCTGCTGCTGGGCGATGCCTATGCCTTCATCGACCCCGTGTTCTCTTCCGGGGTGATGCTGGCCATGAACAGCGGCTTCGAGGGGGCCAGAGCCATCGACGCCTGCCTGTCGCGCCCGGCCGAGTCCGCCGCCGCGCTGCAGGCATTCGACCGGGCCATGAGGCACGGGCCGGAGGTCTTCTCGTGGTTCATCTACCGCATCACCAACCCCACCATGCGGGATATCTTCATGGCCCCGCGGAATATCTTCCGGGTCAAGGAAGCCCTGCTGTCGGTGCTGGCGGGCGACATCTTCGGCACCACCCCGATCTGGCGCGGGTTGCGCATCTTCAAGGTGATCTACTACCTGTCCTTCCTGGGCAACCTCCGTCAATCCCTGGCCGGCTGGCGTGCCCGCAGGGTCAATATCAGGCCGGTGGACGAAGCCGGGCTGGGGGGCAGCCGATGAGGCCTGAACGCGGCCGGCTGCATCGCTTCCTCCCCGAGCCGCCGCCGGCGGGCGGTGAGGAAGGCCCGGCCCTGCTGGGGACCTCCCGGATCGGGCTGCTGGCGCCGGCGGACTCCGTTCCCGGCCTCCCGACCCAGCACATCCTGGCCCCCCTGCTCGACGGGGCGCCGGTCGAGGCCTGGTTCGGCCGTCATGCCTGTCGCGCCGGAGAGGCCCACGGAGTGAGCTTCCGCAGCGACGGCGAACTCCTGTTCGGCGTCATCGAGCTTGCCGAGGCGGCCTTCGTCGGCGATGGGGCGGTCACGCCCCTGCAGCAGGCCGGTCAGCAGGCCTACGGGAGCCTGTTCCGGGTGCTGGCCGAGGAGGGTTTCCCGCACCTGTGGCGGGTCTGGAACTACCTGGGGGACATCAACGGCGAGACGGCGGGGCTCGAGCGTTATCGCCAGTTCAACATCGGCCGCCATCAGGCCTTCGAGGCTGCCGGCCGCCTGGACATGGACAGCATCCCGGCTGCCAGCGCCCTGGGGGTGGCCGGCGGTCCCCTCAGCATTGCCTTCCTGGCGGGCCGGCTTCCTGCGCAGCCCGTCGAGAACCCCCGCCAGATGAGCGCTTATCGCTACCCCGCCGAATACGGCCCGCGCAGCCCGACCTTCTCGCGGGCGGCCCTTGGCCGCCTGGCTGGCGAGGAATGGCTGTTCGTGTCCGGCACGGCGAGCATCGTCGGCCACCACAGCATCCACCATGGTGACCCGGTGGCCCAGACCCGGGAGATCGTCGCCAACCTGGAGGCGCTGCTGGCCGAGGCCAGCCGCAGGACGGACGGGCCGGCCTACCGCCTCGACGAGCTGAGCGCCCGCGTCTATGTGCGTCACCCCGAAGACTATCCGGCCGTGCGCGCCGAACTGGCCGGCGCCCTGGGCACGGCAGCGCCGGTGGTCTACCTGCAGGCCGATGTGTGCCGTGCCGATCTCCTCGTCGAGGTCGAGGCCCAGGCCTGCCATCTCCTGCCCTGAGCGCCACATGCACCTGCTCCGCGTGTTCCCCCTCCTGTTGAGTTGCGCTGCCGCCATGGCGGGGCAGACGGCCGTCGCCGCGCCTGGGGCCGGGAACGCGGAGCGCGCCGGAAAACCCCTCTGGGAGGTGGGGGCCGGCCTCGGCGTGCTCAGCCTGCCGGCCTGGCGGGGCAGCGATGACACCCGCAGCTATGTGCTGCCGGTACCGTATTTCATCTATCACGGGAAATTCCTGCGGGCCGACCGGCACGGGGTCCGTGGCGTGCTCTTCGACAGTGACCGGGTGGACCTGGGCATCAGCCTGGCCGCCGCGCCGCCCGTCGGGAGCGACCGGAGTGGCGCCCGGGCTGGGATGGCCGATCTGGATGCCACCGCCGAGATCGGGCCGCAGCTCGACCTGACCCTGTGGCGCAGCGACGACCGGGAGCGCCAGCTCAAGCTGCTCCTGCCGCTGCGCAGCGCCTTCACCTTGAGCAGCTCGCCGCGCCAGGCGGGCTGGGTGTTCTCCCCGGCGCTCAACCTGGACGTGGGCGACATGGCGGCCTTGCCGGGGTGGCGGCTCGGGCTGCGCAGCGGGCCGATCTTCGCCACCCGGCGCCAGCACGCCTACTACTACCAGGTGAGCCCCGCCGAGGCCACCGCCACCCGCCCGGCCTACGAGGCCGGCGGCGGTTACAGCGGCAGTCAGTTCCTGGCCTCCCTGTCGCGGCGCTTCCCGGCCTACTGGGTCGGCGGCTATGTCCGCTACGATGCCCTGCAGGGCGCGGCCTTCGAGGACAGCCCGCTGGTGGCGCGCAGCCACTACCTGGCCATGGGGGTCGCCGTGGCGTGGATCCTGGGCGAATCCGCAGAGCGCGTGATCGTTGATGACTAGGCTGTTGTCCCGCCTTGGCCGGAGTCTGTGGACGGTCTATGAATACCTCGCCATGGTGCTGGGACTGGGCGCCCTGGCGGTGCTGTGCCTGACCTGGCTGCCGTTCGCCCTGCTCTGCAGCGTCCTGCCGCGGCGGGCCGGGACTTTCGTCGGGCGGATGGCGATCATGATCGGTTTCCGGATCTACCTCCACTTCCTGACGATCTTTTGCGCCTGCCGCTTCGATCTGCGGGCTGTCGATGCCCTGCGCCGGGAGCGCCCCCTGATCCTGGTGGCCAACCATCCTTCCCTGCTCGACGTGGTGATGATCGTGTCGCGCCTGCCCGATGCGGTATGCGTCATGAAGGCGGCGCTGATGGACAACATCCTGCTGGGGGCCGCCGCCCGGCTGGCCCGCTACATCCGCAACGATTCGCCGATGCGGATGGTCCGTGGCGCCCGCAGCGAGCTGCAGCGCGGCTCGCACCTGGTGATCTTCCCCGAGGGGTCGCGGACACAGGACTTCCCCTTTGATGCCTGCACCAATGCCGCGGGCCTCATCGCCAGCAGCGCGCGGGTGCCGGTCCAGGCGCTGCTCATCGAGTTCAGTTCGCCCTACCTGGGCAAGGCCTGGCCCCTGTTCCGCAAGCCCGAGCTACCCCTGCGTTTCGGGATCCGGCTGGGGCGGCGGTTTGATCCGCCGGACCACGGCCGCGCCTTCGCCGGTGTCCTGGAAGCCTATTTCCGTGAGGAGCTCGCCGGCCCGGGCAACGCCGCATCCTCATGCCCTGCCGTGCCTGCCTCCCGTCAAGAAAGTTCCGCGTCGTGATGACCCAAGCGTCGACCACCCACCTGGTCCTTATTCCCAGCTACAACCCTGGCCCCAAGGTCGATGAGACGGTGCGCGAGGCGCGCCGGTACTGGAATCCGGTGTGGGTGGTGGTGGATGGCAGCACGGACGGCAGTACGGCGCGCCTGCGGGCGATGGCTGAGGCGGATGCCGGCCTGCGGGTGATCGAGCTGCCGGTCAATCGTGGCAAGGGCTCGGCGGTGCTGGAGGGCCTGCGCGCAGCTGCCGCCGAAGGCTTTACGCACGTGCTGACGATGGATTCCGACGGCCAGCATCCGGCACCCTGCATCCCCGAGTTCATGGCCGTCTCGGCTCGCCACCCCGGCTGCATGGTGCTGGGCAAGCCGGTGTTCGACGCGGCGGCGCCCAGCCTGCGGGTCAAGGGCCGTGAGGTCTCCAACTGGTGGGCCAATCTCGAGACCCTGTGGGTGGGCATCGGCGATTCGCTGTTCGGCTTCCGTATCTATCCGATCGCCCCGCTGGAGAAGATCATGCGCGGCCAGCGCTGGATGCGCCGCTTCGATTTCGACCCGGAGGCGGTGGTGCGCCTGGCCTGGGCGGGGGTGCGCCCGATCAACCTGCCGGCGCCGGTGCGCTACTTCCGGGCTGACGAGGGCGGGGTGTCGCACTTCCGTTACTTCCGCGACAACCGCCTGCTCACCTGGATGCACACACGGTTGTTCATCGGCTTTCTATGGCGTTTGCCGCGCCTGCTCGGGCGCCGGCTTGCCGGCGGGCGCTGAGCGCCCTGGCACCGCCAGCCCCATGCGGGGCAGCCAGCGGCGCAGCCCGGGGGTGGTGACCACGGTGCTGACGATGGCCATCAGGACCAGCATGGTGAACATGTCCTGGGAGATCACGCCCAGGTCGTAGCCCACGTTGATGACGATCAGCTCCATCAGTGCCCGCGTGTTCATCATGATGCCCAGCACGCTGGATTCCGCGTGGCCGAGGCCGCAGCTGCGCGCCGCCACGTAGGTGCCGCCGAACTTGCCGAGGGTCGCCAGCAGCGTGGTCAGGATGCACCAGCCCCACAGGCTGGCCGTATCGAGCCCGCCGATATTGGTGCGCAGGCCGGTGTAGGTGAAGAAGATGGGCAGGAAGAACACGCTCACGAAATGGCCGATGCGCTCCTTCCAGGCTTTGACCAGCTCGTGTTCGTCATGCACCAGCACCCCCATCACGAAGCCGCCGAAGATGGCGAAGATGCCCAGCTTGTAGGTGGTCATGGCGCACAGGAAGATGGCCGCCAGCAGCAGGCCCATCAGGTGCGGCGAGAGGTGGCCGTGGTGGCGGGTGCGGCGCACCGCCAGCTTCATCAGGGGCCGCACGCCGTACCACGCGACGGCCATGAAGAGCGTCACCAGCACGACCTTGGTGCCGAACTCCAGCGCATCGAAACGGGACAGGGTGAGGGTGGTGACCAAGGCCAGCAGCAGCCAGCCGACCACGTCGTTGATGGCCGCCGCACTGATTGCGATGACCCCGATGGGGCGCCTCGTCAATTCGAACTCGATCATGATCCGGCCGAGGATGGGCAGGGCGGTGATCGAAAATGCGGTGGCGATGAACAGCCCGGAGGCGAGCCGGTCGGCCTGCGGCGACAGCTCGGGCGCCGACACCCAGCCGAAGGCCAGCCCCAGCGCGAAGGGCGCCACCAGGCCCGCCAGGGCGACGCGGCTCACCGCCTTGCGGTTGTGGCGCTCCGACAGGTGCGAGAAGTCGAACTCGATGCCGATCTGGAACATCAGCAGGATGAGGCCGATCTGCGACAGGATCTGCATGGGCTCCGGCGGCGCCGAGCGGAACACGTAATCGAACACGTCCGGGGCCAGGAGGCCGAACAGGGACGGCCCGAGCAGGATGCCGATGATGATCTCGCCGACCGCCGGCGACTGGCCGACCCGTTTGGCGAGGATGCCGCCGACCCGCCCGGCGAGGACGATCACCGTGAGCTGCAGCAGGGTGAAGAACAGCGTCGCCTCGGTCTTGTGGACCGAGAGGCTGGCGGCCAGCGGGTGCCCGGTGCTCATCGGTTCACACCATGCCGCCGTTGATCGAGATGACCTGGCCGGTGATGTAGGTGGCCTGGCCGGACGCCAGGAAGGCCACCAGATCGGCCACCTCCTCGGGGCGGCCGGCGCGTTTCATGGGCACCAGGCGCTCGATCGCAGCCTGGTCGAAGCTGCCCTCGATCATGTCGGTGGCCACGATCCCCGGCGCCACCGCATTGACCGTGATGCCGCGGCTGGCCAGCTCCTGGGCGAGGGCCTTGGTGGCGGAATGGAGGGCGCCCTTGGCGGCGGAATAATTGACCTGGCCCCGGTTGCCCATCAGGCCGGCCACCGAGGTGATGGTGATGATGCGGCCCCAGCGCCCGCGGATCATCGGCATGGTGAGGGGCTGGGTGACGTTGTAGAAGCCGTTCAGGTTCACGTCGATGACCTGCCGCCACGTGTCCGGCCCCATGCCGGGGAACACCGCGTCGGCGTGCAGGCCGGCGTTGTTCACCAGGATGGAGACGGGGCCGTCGGCCAGGATGGCCTCAAGGGCCGCAGACGTGGCGGCTGCGTCGGTGATGTCGAAGCTCACGCTGTCGGCGGAGCCGCCAGCGGCGCGGATGCCGGCGACGACCTCGGCGGCGCGGGCGGCGTTGCGGTTGGCGTGGACCAGCACATGATGGCCGTCGGCGGCCAGGCGGCGGGCGATGGCGGCGCCGATGCCGCCGCTGCCTCCGGTGACGAGGGCGCGCTTCATTGCAGGCCCTCCGCGTCGAGGATCACCGCGGCGCGGCCGTCCAGCAGGGCCTGGCCGGCGGCCGACACGCTGAAGCGGTAGAGCACCTGGCGGGCATCGCCCGACACCCGTTCGGCGTCGATCTGCAGGTCTGCATCCTGGTCGTCCAGGTGCAGGGTGTGGAAGCGCACCCCGCGCACGCTGGCCAGGTAGCCCTGGCGCGGCGGCCGGCCCTGGCCGGTGAGGAGTCCGCCATGCACGGCCATGGCCTGGGCGGCATATTCGATGCCCGTCGCCACGCCCAGGCGGTCGCCCGCGCGCAGGGGGTTGTCACTGCGCCGGTGGCTGCTGGCGGTGCATTGGATGGAGGATTCGTTCCAGGCGACGACGCGGTCGAGGAGGCACATGTCCCCCTGGTGGGGGATGCGGGCGGCAATGGCGCTGCGATCTAGCATGGGCTTACGGTCACCTGCAGGCTGAGGGGGGCGAGGTACTCGAGGGCGGCGCCGCCGGCGCGGCGGGTGGCCAGCAGCGCGAGCAGGGGCAGGCCGCGCAGGGCCGGGATGGCCAGGCGCAGGGCGTCGAGCTGCGGGTCGGCGAGGGCCGTCACCGGCGCATCCGACAGGCTCACGGAGATCTGCGCCAGGCTGCGCGGGCCCCGGGACGGGCTGAGCACGAGACCGATGCCTCCCGCGTCGGGGATGGGCCGGGCGGCGGCCAGGGGCGCGGGATACTCGGCGTCGTAGGCGATCAGGGCGCAGGACGCGCCGCTGCAGCCCACCTGCACCAGGGTCTCCAGCAAGCCCGCCGCAAAGCTGCCGTCGTGGGCGCACAGGGACTGGCTGGCCGCCATGGCGCCGGTGGCGATGCTCCAGTAGCCGGCCGGCGTGTTGTGCAGGGAGTTGTGGAAGCGGGTGGGGGAGACCCGCTGGTCGTCGGAGGCCAGGGTCTCGCACAGGGCATGGCAGTTGTGCCCGTCGGCGGTGGAGGCCGAGAACACCGTTGCGACCCCGGCAGGGTCGAGCCCGGCGTGGTCGAGGGCCGCCAGGCCGCTGGCCAGGGCGATCCGCACCACCCGGCTGGCCCGGCGCCTTTCGGCCGGCGGCAGCAAGGCCGGTGCCGGCAACACGCTGGGGGCGCTGGCGTAGGTGCCCTGCCCGGCCAGGACGGCGGCGGCGGTGGACCAGTCGGGGAGGCCGGGGGCGATCAGGCCGACACCGTCTAGCCACGCGGACAGCTGCGGAGCGGCGCTCATCCTGCCCTCCCGAAGACCAGGCTGCAGTTGCTGCCGCCAAAACCGAAGGAGTTGCTCATGGCATGGCGCGGCGCCGCGCTACGGGTGGTGAGGAGGTAGTCGATGGGGATGGCCGGGTCGGTGCTGCGGGTGTTTGGGCTGCCCGGCAGGAAGCCGTCGGCGAGGGCCAGGGCGCAGACGCTGGCTTCCAGGGCGCCGGCCGCCCCGAGGGTGTGGCCGGTGATGCCCTTGGTCGAGCTGGCCGGCACCCGGGCGCCGAACAGGGCCGCCACGGCGCAGCCTTCGGCCGCGTCATTGTTGGGCGTGGCGGTGCCGTGCAGGTTGATGTAATCGATGGCATCGACGTCCAGCCCGGCCTCGGCCAGGGCCGCCTCCATGGCCAGGCGTGCGCCCAGCCCTTCCGGGTGGGGCGACGACATGTGGTGGGCGTCGCTGGACTCGCCGCTGCCCAGCAGCAGCACGGCGCTGGCATCCAGGCTGGTGGGCGGGCGCTCGAGCAGGGCGAAGGCGGCCCCTTCGCCGATGGAGATGCCCTTGCGTTCGGCGTCATAGGGCCGGCAGGGCTCGGCGGCGGTGAGCTCCAGGGAGGCGAAGCCGTGCAGCGTGGTGTAGCACAGGCTGTCGACACCGCCGACCAGGGCCACGTCGATCAGGCCCGCGTGGATCAGCCGCGCGGCGGCGGCGAAGACCTTGGCCGACGAGGAGCAGGCGGTGGACACCACGCAGGCCGGCCCTTCCAGGGCGAAGGCCTCACGCACGAAGGCGGCCAGGGAATAGGTGCTGTGGGTGCCGGGGTAGAAGAAGCCGGGGGGCAGGGCCCCGCTCTGCGGATCCCGCTGGCGGTAGGCCAGTTCGGTGCTGAGGATGCCCGAGGTGCTGGTGCCCAGCACGATGCCGATGCGCCGCGGGCCATGGCGGGCGATGCGTTCGCGCAGCGCCTCGGCGACACCGTCGGCCTCCAGGGCGCGCAGGGCCAGGCGGTTGTTGCGGCAGTCATAGGCGGCCAGCGCCGGCGGCAGCGGGGTGTCGTCCAGCCCGGGGATCTCGCCGATCCAGGTGTCCAGCCCCAGGCCTGCGATGTGGTAGGGCTTGAGACCGCTGGTGCCGGCGAGGAGGGCGTTGCGCAGCGGCGCCAGCCCATCGCCGACGCAGGAGGTCACGGTGTGGTGTGCGAGGTGCAGTGGAGTCACGTTTCGGGGCGCTTGGGAGGTGGCCGGAGTCTACCAGAGGCGGCTGTTTCGGGTGCTTATGACGTTGGGTTTGATGTGGGGCGGGCGAGAATCAGGACGTTGGCGAAGCCGGCGCCGGGCATGTCCCGGATCTCGGTGCTGAAGCCCAGCTCGCGCAGCAGGGCGCACCAGCCTGCCGCGCTGCGGCAGTGGAGGCGTGGCCAGCCTCCGCCATGGCCCAGCACCACCAGGCTGTCCACCAGGCGGGACAGGTGATGGGGCAGGCCGGCGGCGGCATCGCCGACCCGCATCAGCAGGCGGCCGTCGCCGGGGAGAGCGGTGCGGATCCGGTGCAGGAGTGCTTCCTGGGCCGCTGGCGGCACGTAGTGGAGCACATCGAAGAGGGTGACCACGTCGGCTGGCGGCAGTGCCGCGGCACACATGTCGTCCGCCTCGAGCTTTACGGGGAGCGGGCTGCCGGCCAGCGCCTGGCGGGCATGGGCGATGGAGTGGGCCTGCATGTCCACGCCGTGGTAAGCGAGCATCCGCGGCAGGGGGTGGGCGACGCCGGCCGCGGGGCTGTGCGGGGGCGTCCCGGCCGCCGCCAGCAGCCAGCTGGCGAGCAGGCCCTGGCCGCAGCCCAGATCCAGGTAGCGTCCGGCTGCAGGGAGCAGGCCGGGTTCGAGCAGGGCCGGGAACAGGGGGTCGCCCTTCAGTTTGCCGCGGGCGAAGTGCCAGGCCCAGGGGCCGGCCGGGCGATAGGGGGCGCTGGCCTGGTCCACCAGGCGATGCAGCAAGGCGGCCTTCACGGCAGGGGCGTCGTGCTCAGGCCGGCATCGCGGATGCGCGCCAGCAGGGTGGGCAAGACCTCGAGGATGACCGGCCGTCCATCCGGCGTGCGGGCGGCGTTGCCGTCATGCAGCAGCAGGATGTCGCCGCCGCCGAGGCCGGTGCACAGGCGGGACAGGACGCGCTGCGGGTCGCCCGCCCGGGTGTCGTAGGCGCGCCGGGTCCAGCTGGCAAGGTGCAGGTCGAGGCGCGACAGGATGGGGTCGAGAAAGGGGTTGCGCAGGCCGGCGGGGGCGCGGAAGTAGCGGGGCCGGCGGCCACTGAGCTGGCCAAGGGTCTCCTGGGCCGTTGCGATCTCCCGCGCCATGGCGCCGGGGCCCAGGGTGGAGAAGCGCTTCCAGTGGTGTTCGCTGTGATTCTCGATGGTGTGCCCGGCGGCCAAGATGTCCCTGACCAGGCCGGGGTGGGCGGCGGCGCGGCGGCCGATGCAGAAGAAGGTGGCGCGTGCCCCGGCGGCGGCGAGCTGCTCCAGCACCCGGGGTGTGACTTCCGGGTCGGGGCCATCGTCGATGCTGATGACGACTTCGCCGCGGCGGGCGGCCTCGGTGGGCAGGTGGGTCAGGTTGGGGCCGAGCAGGTGGCTGCGCGGCAGCAGGCCGGCGACCGTCAGGGCGGCGTGGTTGGCGACCAGCGCGCCAAGGGCGGCGGGCCACCAGGCCGGATTGGCAAGCAGCCCCGCCGCGGCGCCGGCGTGGACCAGGGCGCTGGCTTGCAGGAAGGGGCTGGGGCGCCAGCGGGCCATGTCAGCGCGGGGGCCGGCGGACCAGCATGGCGGAGAGCATCAGGGTCAGCACCGCGCCGGGGCCTACGGTGATGCCGATGGCCTTGAGCACCGGGACGGGCGAGAAGGCAAGGGCCCCGAAACCGATCACGGTGGCCAGGTTGGCGAGCAGCAGGGAGGCCAGGGTGCGTGGGTCGTCACCGGGGTTGCTGTCGGCCCGGTCGAAGAACAGCGCGTAATTGGTGCCCACCGCGACGATCAGGAGCATCCCGACCAGGTGCAGCAGGGTCAGTGCCTGGCCGCCCAGGGCCAGCCCGGCCATGACGAGCAGCTCGGCCGCGACGACCGGGATCATCACCCGCAGCAGGCGCGCCGGCTGGCGCAGGGCGACCGCCATCAGCACCACGATGGCCAGGATGCCGGCCAGGGACAGCAGGATGGCTTCGTCGAGGTAGGTCTGATAGAGCCGGTTGGACTCGCCGAAGATATCCACGAAGAGCGCGTCGCTGCCGGCCAGGGCGGCCTGGATGCGCGCGGGGTCGAGGGGCGTGTCGCCGGCCGGCGCACGCAGCGGCAGCAGCACCGTCCAGCCCTGGGGGCGCTCCAGCAGCAGGGAGTCCACGGCCAGGGCCAGGGTGGTGTGCTTCAGGGCTTCGGGGGTCAGCAGGGGCTGGCGCCGGGCGGCCTCCACGTCATCCAGGAAGGCATCGAGCTTGCTGGCCCGCAGGGGGAGGCCGACGAGCGCGGCTTCGAGGCGGCGGGCCAGTTCGCTGCGTTCGGGCAGCGACTGCTGTCGGGCGGTCTGGGTGGCGATGCTGGGCAGGAAGCGGGCCGGGGTCTCGAAGCCGCCCAGGGCGCCTTCCTTGACCAGGGCATCCAGGCGCTGGCCGACGGCCTCGGCGGTGCGCAGGGCGGCCTCCCGGTCGGCGGCCTTCAGGACCACCAGATAGCGCAGGTCCGGGGCGCCCAGGTCGGCGCGCAGGCTCTGGTCCAGGGCCTGGTCGGCGGCGGAGACCGGGCTGAGCCCCGACAGGCTGGCGCTCCACAGGTGGTCCCGGTGGGTGACCAGTATCACCACGGCGGCGATGGCCAGCACGGGAATGACCAGGCGGCCCCGCGACAGCTGGTTCCAGAAGTGGGAGAGGGCGCGGCCGACCGGGGCGATGTCGCGGATCCGGAAGCCGGCCGGGCGCAGGTGGGGCAGCACGAAGCGGGTGACCGTGGCGGCGGTGATCAGGCCGGCGATCGAGTACAGGCCGAGCTGGGCGAGCCCCGGGAAGCCGGAGAAGAGCAGGGAGGCAAAGCCGAAGATGGAGGTCAGCACGCCGAGCCGGATGGTCGGCCAGAAGCGCTCCATCCAGCTCCCTTCGTCCTTTCCGTCGGACTGCACGAAATAGTAGATGGTGTAATCCACGGCCTCGCCGATCAGGGTGGTGCCGAAGCCGATGGTCAGGCCATGCACGCCGCCGAAACCCAGGGCCACCGCGGCGATGCCGGCGAGGGCCCCGCTGGCCACCGGCAGCAGGCCGAGGAGCACGGCGGTGAAGGAGCGGTAGACCAGCAGCAGCAGGCTGATCACGGCCGCCGTGCTGAGGGTGGTGAGGCGGACGGCTTCCGATTCGATGGCGCTGCGGGAATTGACGGCGAAGACGGCCGCCCCCGAGACCAGCAGGCGGGCCTCCGGATGGCCGGCCTGGCGGGCCAGGGCGCTGAAGTCGTCGCGGATGCGCGTGATGGCGGCGGCCTGGGCGTCGGTGTCCGACCCGGAGGCGCGGGTCTGCAGCATCAGGATGGCCCGCCGGCCATCGCGGGAGGCCCACACGCCGTGCTGGCTGGCCGGGCTGCCGCTGGTGTCGAGGCTGCCGATCAGCTCCATCATCTCGCCGGTGGGGTCGTGCCTGAGCAGGCCCTTCAGCACCATGCCGGCGGGCGAGGCGAGCAGGTCGATGCTGGCTTCGACGGCGTCATGCAGCCCTTCGGTGGTGAAGCGTCCGGGGCTGACGGCGGGGCTGAGGAGGTAGCGGTGGGTGAACAGCAGCTCCCTGTCGCGGGCCAGGGTGGCGGCGTCGCCGTTGCGCACCGACAGGAACAGGCCGCCTTCCTCCAGGCGCTTGGCCAGCTGGCGGGACAGGTCGGCCCGGGCTTCCGGGCTGGCCCCCTCGATGCCGACCAGCAGCAGCCGCGACAGCACGCCTTCGGTCAACTGGTCCACCAGCAGCTGCTGGGCCGGGGTCGGGCTGCGCGGCAGGAAGGCCGACATGTCGGCGGTGTAGTGGGCGCGCAGGGCGATGCCGGCACACAGTGCGAGGCCGAGCAGCCACAGCAGGACGGGGCGGGCGGGCAGGCGCATCATCGGGCGTCGTCGGGTTCGATGGACATCACCGCCCGGTCACCGTCGGCCTGCAGGTATTCGACGCTGCGCACCTGCTGGCGGCTGCCGCCGATGGTGATGCGGGTGACCAGCTCGGCGATGCGCGGATTGCTGGGGGACAGGTTGAGTGTCCAGTTGTCCCGGTTGCCGGAGAGGAACAGGGCGTAGTTCTGTTCGAGGGCGGCCCGGTCGCCGGAGAGGGTGCCGCGGATGCTGGCGACGAAGGCGAGGACTTCGGGCTGCTCGCGCAGGCGCAGGGTGAACTTCTGCTTGCCCCGCTCCAGGCTGATCTGGTCCCGGTCGAGGATCATGGTCTCGGCGCGGGGCTTGAGGGTGCGCTTCTCCAGGTAGTCGGGCGCCACGTAGCGCATCTCGCCGGAAGAGATGACGGGCTTGTCGAGCAGGGCGATGTACTTCTTCTCGGTGAACAGGGCCCGGCCGCCCTGGTTGCGGGCGAGCTCGGTCATCAGCTGGGCGATGTCCCAGGCCGCGAGGGCGGGGGAGGTGGCCAGCAGCAGGGTGAGGGCGAAGGTGAGGGTCCGTGCGGGGCGGTGGAGGGTCATCGGGCTTGGGCGCTCGGCTGGGCCGGAAGTTCGCCCCAGAAGTCGAAGAAGTTGAACCAGTTGTAGGGCGTTTCCCGGCAGTGGGCCTCGAGCAGGGCGACATAGGCGGCCTGGGCGGCGGCGATGGCGGCATCCCTGTCCTTGCGGTCCACCTGGCTGAAGTCGGCGATGGGCGAGAAGCTGATCCGGTAGCGGTTGCCGCCGAGGTAGGCGGCGCACATGAAGAGCACCGGCCGGCGCAGCATGGCGGCGAGCCGGAAGGGGCCGGTCGGGAAGGCTGCGGGGCTGCCCAGGAAGGAGATGGGAGAGGTGCCGTCCTTGCTGGGGTTGCGGTCGGCCAGCACGCCGATCATCTGCCCGGCATCGAGCCGGTCGCGCAGGTGCAGCATGGAGTCGAGTTTGCCGAGGGGGAGCACATCCTGGGTGGCCGCGGGGTTGATGGCGGCCAGCACGCTATTGATCTTGCGGGCGTTTTCCGCGTGCATGAGCATGCACACGGCGCGGTCGGTGCGGTTGCGGCCGATGGTGCGGAGCGCCTCGAAGCTGCCCAGGTGTGCACCGAAGAGCAGCACGCCGCGCCCGTCGGCCAGGTGGGCGTCGATGAGTTCGGCGCCGGTGATCTCGATGTCGAAGAGCTCGAAGCGGCCGTTGAGAAAGTAGATCCGGTCGTGGATGGTGCTGGCGAAGCCGAGGATGTGGCGATAGCGCTCGGCCAGGCCCGGGCGGCGACCGAGGACGCGCTGGAGGTAGTGCGCCGAGGCGCGTCTGGCGCGGGGCGCGAAGAGCAGGAAGTAAACGGCGATGCCATGCAGCACCAGGCGGCTGAGGCGGCGCCCCAGGGTCAGGGACAGCCACACCATCAGGCGCATGATGGCGATGCCGCTGCGCTCGGCCTGACCGGTCCAGGCCGCGCCGCCCGGGGTGGAGTCCTGGGGCGGGGTCACGGCCGGGGGGAGAGGCTCAGGCTGCCGGAGGCAACGAGCTGGTCGCCATCGAGGATCTCGAAGGCTTGGGCGGCGGCGCCGGTGGGCGGGAAGCGGAAGACCAGGCGGGTGCCGGGGCGTACCGGCCGGAAGAACTTGGCATTGCCGAGGCCGAGGATGGTCGTGTCCGGCGCGAGGACCGTCGCGGCCAGCGCGATGGCCTGGTCGAGGAGCACCACGCCGGGCAGGATCGGCTGTCCGGGGAAGTGGCCGGGGAAGGCCGGGTGTGCCAGCGGCACCGTCCACGTGAGCTCGGTCATTCCGCAGCCTTGTCCGGGGTGTTCAGGAGGGCCAGCAGGCTGGCCCGCGGCAGTTTGCTGGCCTCGTTGCGCGGCAGGCGTTCCACGAAGACCAGCGGGCGCGGCAGGAAGGCCGCGTCGATGCGGCTGCGCAGGGCCTGGAGCAGGCTCTGGCGGGTGTGCCCGGGGGCCACCACGCAGGCGCACAGGCGGGTGGCGTGGTCGTCCGGCTCCGCCTCGGGCATGAAGAAGACGCCATCCTGCACGCCGGGCACGGCGAGGAGCTGCTGGTTCAGGAAGGCCAGGGAGGTGCGCTTGCCGGCGATGTTGACCAGGTCGGCATTGCGGCCATGGAGCAGGAAGTGCCGCGCGTCCACGTCCTCGATGACATCGTTGATCGGCACGATGCCTTCCACGTGCCCGCCCTCGGCCACATGGCCGCTGTCGGTGGCACGCAGGCGGACCTCGCCGAGGAGCTCCCAGGCGCGTGTGGCGGTGGACCGCCGGCTGGCGATCTGGCCGGTCTCGGTGCTGCCGTAGATCTCGAGCAGCGGCGCGCCGCAGACGGCCTCCGCACGCGCGGCGAGCTCTTCCGAGAGCGGTGCGGTGGCGGACAGCAGGAAGTCCACCGGCGGCAGCGCCTGCCCTGCATCGAGGAGGGTGCGCAGGTGGAAGGGCGTGGTGATGAGCGCCCGGGGGGCCGGTACCGCGGCCAGGGCGTCGGCGATGTCGGCGGGGTAGAAGGGCCGTCCGGCCCAGGCTGCGGCTCCGCCGTGCAGGCTGATCAGGACGGTGGATTCGAAGCCGTACATGTGCTGCGGCGGGACGGTCCCGACCAGAGCATGGCCCCGCGCGCCGAGGCGTTCGGCTTCGGACAGGGCATTGATCACCAGCCCGCCCCAGGTCTTGCGGTGGGTCAGGGCGGTGCCGGTGGAGCCCGAAGTGAACACATGGGCGACGATGCGCCCGGAGGGAATCTCCGGCACCGGCAGGTCGTGCTCCGGGGCGGGGGCCGCATCCGGATAGGCGAAGCCGGGCAGGTCGATGTCGTCCAGGTTGCCGTCGTGCAGGCAGAACAGGTCCGGCGTGTCGGCCTTCAGGCGCCGGATGGTGTCGGGCGTGAGAGTGGACGGCAGCAGGCTGATGCGGCCGCTGACGATGGCGGCGGCGAATCCGACCAGGAAGTGATAACGGCTCTGGCAGATGTTGAGCACATGCCCGCCTGGCGGCAGCCGGCCGGCCAGTTGGGCCACGTCGGCCAGGAAACGGTTGCGGGTGACCGGCCCGGAGGCTTGCCAGGCGATGATGCTGTCGGGGGCGGGCTGGTCGGTGAGCGGGTAGGTGGGGTGCCTCATCGGGAAATCCGTGGCGTCATCTCCTGGCCCTGCCCGTCGCTGGAGGCTGCGCCCGCTGCATTGGGCCGGGTGCTGGCGTGGTAAGCGCGCAGCGAGGCGATGACGCCATGGCGTTCTTCCGGAGGCAGCACGACGCGACGCACCAGGCCTTCGACAACGAACATGAGGACCAGGGACGGCAGGTACAGGAGGTTGGAAAACAGGGACCAGGCCTGGATCGGCGCGAGCACGTAGAGCAGCGTGGACAGCACGGCGCTGCCCGCGAAGAAGAGCGTCCAGGCGATGGTGATCCGGCGGGTGTAGCGCAGCACCTGCGGACTGGGCGACGGGTGCAGGAGCCGGGCGAAGGCGGTGCACGCGGGGGTCTGCCCGGCGCCCAGGCTGCGTCCGAAATACAGGCCGAGGGCCAGGTTGGTGCTGAGGTACTGGGCCAGGTAGAGGATGCTCAGCCTGTCACCGAGATAGGGCCAGATCTGGCTGAACAGCGTGCCGGCTGCGAGCGCGCCGAGCGCCGCGGCCGGCCACCCGGCATGCTTGAGCAGCAGGCTGAGGGCGAAGCCGAGGACCGGCGCCAGGGTGATGAGGGCCGCCCAGGGCGCCGCATCCGGAATGGTGCTGACGTAATGGGCGAGGCCGTCGTAGGCGATCAGGGCTCCGACCGCCAGCGCACCGGCAAGAAGTGGCCGGAGCTTGCGCTTCATGCCGCCTTTTGACTGGCGATGTAATCCGCGAGGCTGCGCAGGGAGCTGAAGATGCGGGTGTTGTTCTCGTCGTCGGCCCGCAGCTGGACGCCGTACTGCTTGGAGATGACCAGGGCGATCTCGAGGATGTCGATGGAGTCCAGGCCGAGCCCTTCGCCGAACAGCGAGGCGTCGGGGTCGATCTCCGACGGCGCCATCTCGAGATTGAGGGCGCTCACGATGAGGTCGGCGAGTTCAGCGAGGGACGGGGCGGTGTCCGGCGTGGCCCCGGTGGGCGTCGTGCTCATGATGTCTGCGTCTCTGAATCGAAAGGTGTGTTGAGGCGGAGGGCTCAATGAGCCTCGGCCTTGCGGAACGCCAGGACGGCGTTGCAGCCGCCGAAGGCGAAGGAATTGGACAGGGCCACCCGGGCGCCGCTGTTGCGCAGGGCGCCGCCGACGATGTGACGGACGCCTGCGCAGGCGGGGTCGATGGTGTCCAGGTTGGCGGTGGGCGGCAGGGCGTCCTGGTGCAGGGCCAGGACGGTGGTCAGGGCCTCGATGGCGCCGGCCGCGCCCATCAGGTGGCCGTGCATGGACTTGGTGGCGCTCACCGGCACTTCGGCGGCACGGGCGCCGAACAGGGTGCGCAGGCTGTCCACCTCGATGGCGTCGCCCTCGATGGTGGCGGTGCCGTGGGCATTGACGTAGTCCACCTCGTCCGGGGTCAGGCCGGCATCGTCCAGGGCCAGGCGCATGGCCCGCACCTGGCCGTCCCGGTCGGGGCGGACCAGGTGGGTGTGGTCGCTGCAGGTGCCGTAGCCGACCAGCTCGGCCAGGATGGTCGCGCCGCGCGCCCGGGCATGCTCCCATTCCTCGAGGATCAGGGTGGCGGCGCCTTCGCCGAGCACCAGGCCGCTGCGGCCCGGGTGGAAAGGGCGGCAGCAGCCAGGGGCGCTGTCCTCGTCGCCGAGCGCCACGACGCGCAGGGCGTCCCAGGCCTTCATGACTGCGTAGGCCAGGGGCACGTCGGAGCCGCCGGTGACCATCAGGGTGGCTTCACCGTTGCGGATGCGCTTGTAGCCTTCGCCGATGGCTGCCGCGGCCGAGGCGCAGGCGGCCACGTAGGTGAGGCTGGCATTGCCGAGGCCCAGCTGGATCGAGATGTGGGAGGCGGCGGCGTTGCTCATGCCGAGCACCACGGACAGGGGCGGCAGGCGGTCGCGCCCGTTCTGCCACATCTCCTTGTAGCCCCGCTCCCAGGTGGTGGTGCTCCCCAGCGCCGACCCCCAGGACACGCCGTGGTCCGGGTTGCCGGCGCCGTTGGCCGGGCTGCGCTCGAGGCCGGCGTCCTTCCAGGCTTCGAAGCAGGCGGCGAGCGCCATCTGCACCGACCGGTCGGTGCTGCTGGCGAGGGGGCGGCCGATGGCGGTATCGCCATTGAAGTCGGCGCAGTGGATCGCCGGCTGGGTGATCGGGCGGGGCGGCTGGTCGATGGTGTGCAGACGCACGAAGGACTCCCCGTCGAGGAGGCGTCCGAACATCGAGCGGGCGTCCAGGCCCGCGGGGCTCACGACCCCCAGGCCGGTTACGGCGACACGGCGGGCTGTCATGGCTCAGCCCTGCTTGGCCTTCTGGGCTTCGGCGATGAACTCGTCGACGATGGTGATCAGTTCGCCGATGTTCTTCGGCGTGGGGACATCCCGCTCGAAGATGACGTTGAACTTTTCCTCGCATTCGAAAATCAGTTCGACGAGGAGAAGGGAGTCGATCTTCAATTCCTCCAGCGTCGTCTCCGGCTGAATTGCCGCCGGGTCGACTTCGAGGCGGTCATGAAGGAATTCGCGGATGACGGTCAGAGTTTCCATGGCAAGCAAGGGCAGGGGCAAACAGAAAAATCTCGCGTCACTGCAAGAGCGGTGGCGCGAGACAGGCGTTTCCCATTTTACCATGAGTGCCTGTCATTACGGACCGTCGGGCAGCGCCTCCTGCGACCTGCCCTGTCCTAGAAATAATGCTGCCAGCCGATGCTGATGCGCCGGTCGGCTTCGTCCTCGCCGGCCTGCTCGATGCGGGTCCGGGCGTAGCCGGCGACCAGATTGTCGCGGGGGCCGAGGCTTTGCCGCAGGTTGGCCTGCAGCTGGCTGCGCTGCAGGCGGTTGTCATGGAACCATTGATGCCCCGCCTCGAGCTGCAGGCGCAGTCCGGGGGCCGCGTCCCACAGCAGGCCGGTCAGGGGGCCGCTGCCGATGGCCCAGTGCTTGTCCAGCTTGCCGTGGACCACGAACTGGTTTTCCAGGAAGACGTAGCCGATCAGCCGGCCCATCCGGCCTTCCCATTCCCAGGCGGCGCCGGGGCCGCCTGCCAGGGTGGGGGAGGTGGCCCGGCTGGCGCCCAGGCTGCGCTCCCAGCCGAAGCGGACCTTCCACGAGAGGGGCTGGGTCCAGCTCTGCCGAGGGGCGACCGACACGATGTCCACCGGCAGGAAACGGTCGATCCGCCAGCCCTGGCCCTGGCGCTGGCTGGCGGCGAGGTCGAAGAAGCGGATCTGGGCGCCCCGGGCATAGCCGGCCTCCGGGTCGAGGAGGTCGTGGTAGGCCGGGCGCAGGTCCAGGAACAGGGTCGGGTCGCCGCCCAGGCTGCCGGTGCCGAGGCCGAAGCGGCCGGAGGCGTGGCCCTGCTCCGGACGGGGCGGTGCAGGGGGCTGGCCGACGTCGATGGTCGGCAGGGTGCTGCGCACGGTCTGGATGCTGCGCAGGCGGGCGAGGGCCTCGTCCTGCCCCAGCTTGCCCGCATGACCGCGGTAGGACACCAGCCGGTCGGCGAACTCGAGCTGTTCGATGGCGCGCGGGTCGCGGCCGAGGCTGGCCGGGGGGCGCTGGCCGTCAGCCACGGCCAGTGCGGCCTGCATCTCTTCGGCGGAGAGGCGTCCGGCCCGGTAGGCCAGCTCGGTGCCGGCGGCAGGGCGGAAGACGGCGCCGGCGACAAGGCCGGGGACGGCCACTACGCCCTTGACCGTGTCGACCGGAATGGCGGACAGCGGGAAGCGCTGGGCGGTGCGCAGGCCGGGCCTGGCCACGTCCAGCAGGCGCAGGATCATGTAGGAGCAGTTCTCGTCGAAGAACCAGTAGTCGAAGCGGGTGGCGCCGATCTCCCAGGCGTGGCGGAGCAGCTGGCGGGTTTCGTCGGTGCTGAGGGTGAGCGGGTATTCCCACACGTCCCGGCTCTCCATGTCGCTGTACTCGCGCACCTTGGCGTAATACGGCGAGCTGGACAGAATGCCCGGATACAGGCCGGTGAGGCCCTTCATGGCAAAGGTGAAGCCGTCCGTCGCGTCGGCCTTGGCGGCGTAGTTGACCGTGTAGGCGAGCAGGCGGGTGGCCTCGCTTTGGCCGGCTGTGTCGATGCGCAGCAGGGTGTGGCCGAACATCGAGGCCGGGCTGTTGACGTAGGCGGACGGGAAGATCAGCGTGGCGCCGGCCGGGTTGATGCCGGCCATCCAGGCTTCCAGGCGCGGGCAGGGCTGGTCCGGCCACGGGGCGGCGTCGGGCAGGCGGGATTTGAGCCAGTGGTAGCGGGCCGGGAAGCGGCACTGGGGGTGATCATCCGGGGCTTCGGGGCGCGCCGGGGAGAGCAGGGCGGCCAGGCTGGCATCGAGTTCGGCCGCCGGATCGTGGGCGCCGCCGGAGTCCAGGAAGAAGCCGGGGTCGTCGGCCAGGCTGCGCCAGCGGCCGCTGATGGGGGCCGGGGCATAGTGCAGCAGGTCGATCCAGGCGGGATCGGCGGCGAGCTTGCGTTCCCTGGCTTCCTGTACGGCCGGGAGCGGGGGGCTGGCCGAGGCGGGCGGGGTGCCCAGGGCCAGGCCCAGACCCAGTCCCGCGGCGATGAGGGGAAGACGTCTCATGAAAAAGCCCTGTGCAGGCACAGGGCTTGGTCCGGACTGCCGGGGCTCAGACCGCGTCGGCGTACTTCGCCAGGCGGGCGTCGGCCTGCAGGGCGGCCTTGAGTTGGGCGGCGATGGACTCGGCGGAATCCACGGAGGCGAAGATCTCCGCGTGGTGGGCCTTGGTCAGGCTGACGAAGGCGGCCTTGTCGGCGGCATTGATCTTCAGCAGCGCTGCGAGGGCGTCGAGGGTCTCACCCTGGCCGGAGGCCGCGTCGCGGGCCAGCTGGGACTTGTTGCCGTCGATGAACAGGGCGGTCTTCCAGTTGGAAGACACGACGCCGTCCTGGCTGCAGCCCAGGGTGCCGGAGGTGATGCCGAAGGTCTGGTTGCCGAAGGTGCCGTTGGTGGTCACGGCGAGCACTTGCGGGCCGACGCCCTGCTGGCCTTCGAAGACCTTGGAGCCCAGGCCGCAGGAGCCGACGTTGTTGGCAGCCGCGAAGGCCGTGACGGGCAGGAATACAACCAGCGGAAACAGCAGTTTTTTCATGGCGCTTACCCTCAGTTTGGTTATCTTTTGTCAGCACGGGCATCGCGTTGCAATCACGATGCCGACGGAATGGTAAGCGATTCCGTTTTTGCGGGGGTTCCGATTTGCAGGTTGCTGTTGTATTCCTGCAAATGACACCCTTCAGAAGAGGTCCACCTCGCCGGCGTTGACGTCGGTCTGCATCACCGATTCGAAGCGGATTGCCTCGGCCGAGCGGGACGAGGCCTGGAGCAGGGCCGACAGGGTCTCGATGCGCCGCTGGATGCGGGCGAGGCCGTCGCGCTCTTCCACGTCACGGTGCACATCGAAGAAGCCGTGGGCGTACTGGCTCATGAAATCGGTGTGCTGGCGCAGCTTGCCGAGCAACTGGCTGACGATGTCCTCGAACTGCATCGACAGCACGCCCTGCATCACCAGACGCTGGATGGCTTCGGAGACCTCGTTGATGCGTCGGGACTGCTCGCCGGCGCGCTGGGTGAGTTCCTGCATTTCACGGCCCATGGCCACGACGCTGTGCTGGGAGGCCTCTGCCCGGCTGATGTCGGTGGAGGCCGTGACGTCCACCGCGCTGCCCACGTCGTCGATGGCGGTATGGATTTCGTGGAGCAGGGTGTCGATCTGCTCGCTGAACTTCTCGGTGCGCTGGGCAAGCTTGCGCACCTCGTCGGCCACCACCGCGAAGCCGCGGCCGGCCTCTCCGGCGCGGGCCGCCTCGATGGCCGCGTTGAGGGCCAGCAGGCCGGTCTGGCTGTTGATCTGGTTGACCTCGGTCATCAGGCGGCTGACCGCATCCACCTTGCCGCGCATGGTGGTGAAGCGTTCTGCCACGTCGGCGCCGCTGGTCTTGAGCTGCTGGACGGTGGCCACGAAGGCGTTGAGGGTGCCGTGGGTTTCTTCGGCAAAGCGCTCCAGGCTGGAGTTGCGGGCGGCGCTGTCGTGGGCGCTGGAGAGGGTGACCAGCTCGTCGGCCAGTTGCTGCAGGGAGTCCGCATGGGCGCCGCCGTTGCCGGTGAGGCTGCGGTTGAGCTCGCCCAGGGCATTGGAGAAGACGTCCTGCATCTGGCCCAGGGATTCCCGCAGGCGGTTGAACTGGGTTTCGCTTTCCCCGGCGATCTGGGCGCACAGGCCGTCGTAGGCCTGCACGCCGTTGTTGATGCGCTCCCGCTGGAGCTGTTGATTGCGCCGCGCCCTGTTGCGGGCCTTGTGGCTGATCAGGGTCGCCGCCAGCAGGGACAGGATGGTGCCGACACCCAAGGCATAGGCCAGCCAGTCCGGCCCTCCGACCACAGTGTGGACGATGCTGCCCACGGCGAAGAGGGTTCCGGACAGTATTGCAATGTCGTCGGCGCGAAGGGGCGATGCATGCATGAGTCGGTTCGGGCGGATGGCGTTGGCTACTTTATCGACCAAGGCTGGGGCGACTTGATGGGGGGTGTGATGAATGTCACGTCTGGCGCGGGCTTATGACGCAGATTTCAGCACCTTGCCGGGGTTCATCAGGTTCAAGGGGTCCAGCGCCGCCTTCACCGCCGCCATCACCGCCACGCCTTCACCATGCTCGGCCAGCAGGAAGTCGCACTTGCCGATCCCTATGCCATGCTCGCCGGTGCAGGTGCCGTCGAGGGCCAGAGCGCATTCCACGATGCGCCGGCCGAGCTCTTCGGCGGCGTGCACCTGGGCGGGGTCGTCCGGGGTGGTGAGGATCACCACGTGGAAGTTGCCGTCGCCCACGTGGCCGACCACCGGTGCGGTGAGGCCGCTTTCGGCGATCGCCGCCTGGGCGCCGGCGATGGCTTCGGCGAGGCGCGAGATGGGCACGCAGACGTCGGTGGAGATGCCGCGGCTGCCGGGTTGCAGGGCCAGGCTGGCGTACAGCACGTCGTGGCGGGCCTGCCACAGGCGGCTGCGGTCTTCGGGCCGGGTGGCCCACTCGAAGCCCTGGCCGCCGTTGTCGGCGGCGATGTCCTGGACCGTGCGGGCCTGCTCTTCGACGCCGGTCGGCGAGCCGTGGAATTCGAAGAAGAGCATCGGCGATTCGGGCAGGCTGGTCTTGCTGTAGCGATTGACCGCATGCACGGTGAGGGCGTCGAGCAGCTCGATGCGGGCCACCGGCACGCCCAGCTGGATCGTCTGGATCACCGTCTGCACGGCGCTGGCCACGTCCGGAAAGGAGCAGGTGGCACTGGAGACCGCTTCCGGCAGGGGATGCAGGCGCACGGTGACTTCGGTGATCACGCCGAGGGTGCCTTCCGCGCCCACGAACAGGCGGGTCAGGTCGTAGCCGGCCGATGACTTGCGCGCCCGGCCGCCGGTGCGGATGACCCGCCCGTCGGCCAGCACCACCTCCAGGGCCAGCACGTTCTCGCGCATGGTGCCGTAGCGCACGGCGTTGGTGCCGGAGGCGCGGGTCGAGGCCATGCCGCCCAGGGAGGCGTCGGCGCCCGGATCGATGGGGAAGAACAGCCCGCTGCCGTGCAGGGCCGCATTGAGGGTCTTGCGGGTCACGCCGGGCTGCACCACCGCGTCCATGTCCTCGTCGTGGATGGCCAGCACCTGGTTCATCTCGGACATGTCCAGGGTCAGGCCGCCGCGGGTGGCCAGGATGTGGCCTTCCAGGGAGCTGCCCACGCCGAAGGGAATCAGCGGTACCCGGTGGTCCCGGCACAGCTTCACCACCTCGACCACCTCGGCGGTCGAGTGGGGCCACACCACGCCATCGGGCAGGGCGTCGGGGAAGTGGGACTCGTCGTGGCCGTGATGGGCGCGTACTGCCTCTGCGGTGGAGAAGCGCTTGCCGAAGCGCTCGGACAACTGCTGGATCAGGGGTTCGGGCAAGGACATGCTGGCGGCCGGAATGATTGAAAACGCTTAGGTTAGCGCCATTCCCTGCGTGCCACTATCCAGTTCCCGGTAAACTTCCGGGTTCCTTGCAGTGCTTGACCCCCTGTTTCCGACCCTGTCCCACGGAGAGCTCCATGCCCAAGCAGATCATCGCCACGCCGAATGCCCCCGCCGCCATCGGCACCTATTCCCAGGCCGTGAAGGCCGGCAACACCGTGTACCTGTCCGGCCAGATCGGCCTGGACCCGGTCTCCATGCAGATGGTGGAGGGCTTCGAGGCCCAGACCGTGCGGGTCTTCGAGAACCTCAAGGCGGTGGCCGAGGCCTCCGGCGGCTCCCTGGCCGATGCGGTCAAGCTGACCATCTACCTGACCGACCTGGGCAACTTCGCCAAGGTCAATGAGGTGATGGCCCGTTACTTCGCCGAGCCCTATCCGGCCCGCGCCGCCGTGGGCGTGAAGGAACTGCCCCGCGGTGCCGTGGTGGAGGCCGATGCGATCCTGGTGATCGGCTGAGTCCTCCTCAGGTCCCCGCCGCCGTGAGCGTCGAGCCCGTCGCGCAAGCCGGCAGCGCCGCGCCTGCCGCTGCGTCGCCGCCCAAGAAGCCGGCGGCGCGGGGCTGGCCGGGCGTCGGGCCGCAGCTGGCCGAGCGCCTGGCGAAGATCGACGTTTTCTCGGCAGCCGACCTGATC
>WBTZ01000237.1 GCA_009026175.1 Zoogloea sp.
CGGGGGTGGCCGCCGGCCTCAGCCAGGCCCAGGCAGGCATCGCCGCCGCAGCCTTCGGCGCCGCAGCCGCCGCCTCCGGCAGCACCGCCCAGGTCGCCGCCGGGGCCCAGACCATCGCCTTCGGCTACATCAAGCCCGACATCCAGGCCCGGGGCGCCACCTCCAGCTTCGTGCAGGCCTCCGGCAAGGCCGCGGCCCTGCAGGGCTTCTTCACCCGCTTCCTGTTCAACTGCGACCAGTGGGACGGCTACAACGCCGAGCGCAAGGACTTGATGGCCCACCTCAAGTCCGCCGGCATCAGGAACGTGGTGGCCCTCACCGGCGACCTGCACTGCTTCGACGCCGGCGTGGTGATGGACGACCATGACGCCGCCAGCCCCCAGCCGGTGATGGTGGACCTGGTCACCGCCGGGATGAGCTCCGAATCCCTGTTCACCTTCTACGCCGACGCCGTCGGCGCCGTGAGCCCGGACCTGGCCACCCTCATCTACTACCCCCTGTCCGTGCCGGTGAGCGGGGTGGGCACCCTCAACCTGCGCTTCAACCTCTTCGACTACACCATGGCCGGCAGCCCGCCGACCCTCGACAGCCTCGCCGAACAGGCCCGTGTGCGTGTGCGCAGCGGCCTCGCCGCCCTCGGCGTTCCCGAGGCCGCGCTGGACGCCACCACCTCGGCCGTCCTCGCCGGCCTCAAGGCCGACCCGGCCTTCTCCACCCAGCTCCTCGGCCTCGCACAGCAACTGGCCGGCATCTCGAAGAACCCCTGGATCAAGTGGGCCAGCACCGACGCCCAGGGCTACGGGGTGGTGACCATCACCCCCGACGGCCTGAACTGCGTATTCAAGACCCTCAACCGGCTGGCCGGCAACCAGGCCCCGGCGAACGTCATCGCCCGCACACTCACCGCCAGCATCCCGGTGAATGCGGCTGCGGTGACGATGAGCGGAGACTGAAGCCGCGGAAGAGCAGGCCCGGAGCCCGGATCAACGGGCTCCGGGCGTCTGCCGGAGTGAAACAGTTCATAGGAGGGGTGAAAGCGAAGTGTGACCATCCCGTGTCGATGCAGATGGAATTCTGCGACACTGGGGCCGAGTCCCGTCAAGCGTGACCCCATTGCTGTTATTCCACGCTTCTCCTGAGGCTGGGTGGCAGGCGCCGCGTCCTTGTGTTTGAACGCAGTTGTGGCGCAACGACGGGTTTCAGCACCCAGGCATCCCTCCTCGACGCCGATGAAGATCTGGACATCGGGTCCGGAAACCTGTTCATATCCGACACGGATCACGGCGCTGCGCCAAGCGGGCCTGGCGGAGGGCCTGAACTCTCCGTCGAATGGAAGGACGAGCGATCACTCGTACTGCGGCACGACGCCCGGGTGCGGGTCTTCAAGAGCGAACAGCGCCTGGACGGCGTTCGTATTTCCTATGAGCACACCCCTCGCTGGGGCGCCCCGGACACGACGAGGTCTCCATGAAGCAACGGACTTGAGCATGAGGATCATGACGAGAAATGCACGGCTTCCTGCGCTAGCGGCCCTTGCCGTCGCGCTACCCTTCTCCGGCCCGGCCTTCGCCGGGGGCCCCACGTTCAACTGTGCCAGGTTACAGGGCGAGGTCGAAAAGCTGATCTGCAGCGATCCGGCCCTGGCGGCCTCCGACCGCAAGCTCGATGCGGTCTACAAGGCGGCGCTGGCGAAGGCCTCAGGGAAGCTCGCTGCCCAGTTGCGTGCCGAACAGCGTGGGTGGGTCAAGGGCCGGAACGACTGCTGGAAGGCCAACGGGCAGCAGACCTGGATCACCGCGACCTGGACCGTCGATACGGTGAAAGCCTGTGTCGATGCCCAGTACCGGCTCCGCACGTCCGGGCTGCAGGCGGTCTGGCGACTGGTGGCGGCGCAGACCGTCTCCCATGCCTGCCAGGGCAATCCCGCCGATGAGGTGGTGGTCAGCTTCTTCGACACCGATCCTGCAACAATCCGGCTGGAGCGCGGGGATCGCAGCGTGACGCTGTGGCAGGTGGGCGCGGCGAACGCCGGCCATTACGAGGGCCAGAACATCAGCCTCGTCCACCAGGACAAGACCGTGAAGGTGAGCTGGCTGGACACCGGCACCGGCAAGACCGACGAACTGCAGTGCACGGCGCGATAGGTCCGCGGAGGCAGGTACGGGCGCCGGCCATGGCATTGCCAATCAGCATAAAAATGGATGAGGATGGGACCTCGTTGCACTCATCCATCCTGAGCCCCCATGCCCATCGCCGATCACCTGGCGGCAGCCCTTCTCGCCACCGGTCTCGCCCATGCCACCGCTGGCATGGCGCAGGCCGCCCCGCCTCTAGTTCCCATCCCGGCCATCCAGGGCACCGGCAGTGCCAGCCCGCACCTGGGCGAAACCCTCACCACCGGCGGTGTGGTGACGGCAATCTTCCCCGGCCTCAAGGGTTTCTTCCTGCAGGATCCGACAGGCGATGGTGATCCGGCCACCTCCGACGGGATCTTCGTGTATGTGGACGCCCCCATTATGCCGGCAGGCGTGGCCGTCGGCGCCCACATCCGCCTGGTGGGAACGGTGGCCGAGTTCAATGGCCTCACCGAACTGACCCACCCCGGCGCCATCACCGTGCGGGGCGGCAGCGCGCCCCCACGCCCGGTGGACGTGTCCTTGCCGGAGCCCGCCTGGGGAGGACTGGAGCGCTACGAGGGGATGCGGGTGCGCATCGTGTCCCCCATGACGGTGGTCCAGAACTCACTCCTCGGCCGCTATGGCCAGCTGAGCCTGTCGGCCGGGGGGCGCCTCGAGAGGGCCACCAACCGCCATCCCCCCGGGTCACCGAGGGCCATCGCCCTGGCCGCGGCAAACCAGCGCGGCCTGCTGGTGCTGGACGACGGCGCCTCCCGGCAGAATCCGGACCCGCCCCCTTACCTGGACGAAGGCGGCACCCTGCGCGCGGGCGACACGGTGCGGGGCCATCTGGTGGGCATCCTCGACCAGGGGCTGGCCGGGAACGGCACGCCTGCCACCACCGGCTACCGCCTCCACCCGAGCACGACACCGGCGTTCGATCACCGCAACCCGCGCCCGCCCTCACCGGCCCGGGTCGGTGGCACACACAAAGTGGCGAGCTTCAATGTGCGCAACTACTTCAATGGCGACGGCCGCGGCGGCGGCTTCCCCACCCCCCGCGGCGCGACCACGGCCGCCGGCTTCGAACACCAACGGCTGAAGATCATCAGCGCCCTGGCCGCCATCGACGCAGACGTGGTCGGCCTGGTGGAGATCGAGAATGACGGCGACGGCAAGGACAGCGCCTTGCAGGACCTGGTCAGCGGACTCAACGCCGTCATGGGCGCCGGCACCTACGCAGCCGTGCCCGATCCGGTCGACGGTACGGGTACGGACGCAATCCGGGTCGCCCTGATCCATAAGCCGGACCGCCTCAAGCCGGTGGAAGCAGCGCGCTCCGACCCCGCCCCGGTCAACAACCGGCCGCCGCTGGCCCAGACCTTTGCCACCCCGTCGGGCGAGCGGCTCACCGTGATCGTCAATCACTTCAAGTCAAAGAACTGCGGGAGCGCCAGCGGCCCCGACCTGGACCAGGGTAAGGGCCAGGGCTGCTACAACGCGCGCCGCATGGCGCAGGCACGTCAGCTGAGCGCCTTTGCGGCGGAGATCCAATCGGCATCAGGCAGCCGGAACGTGCTCCTGATCGGCGACCTCAACGCCTACGGCCAGGAAGACCCGGTCAGGCAGCTCAGCGCCGCCGGCTTTAAGGACCTGCTGGCCGGGCGCCGGCAACTGCATTACTCCTATGTGTTCAATGGCGAGGCCGGCTACCTGGATCACGCCCTGGCCAGTGCGTCCCTGGCCCCCCGGGTCAGCGGAGTCGCCCACTGGCACATCAACGCGGACGAGCCGGCCCTCCTCGACGACAGGCAGGCGGAGTGCTTCGACTGCCCACCTGGCCCTGGCGCCGGGACGCCCTATCGCTCTTCGGATCATGATCCCCTGCTGCTCGGCCTGAACCTCACCGGGCGGGCAGGCGCCCCTGCGGCGCGACCGCAGCGCCGCCACCCCTGAAACACGCAGGCCTCAGGCCACCCGCTTCAACACATGCAGCAACTGGTGCTGGGTCGGCCCCAGCACCTCCGCCAGGGTCACCCGGTCGAGGGACTCGAAGAAGGCCTCCAGCGCGTTGTTGAGCACCCCCTTCAGGCGGCAGGTGGACGTGAGCAGGCAGCGGCTGGTGTCGGTGAAGCACTCCACCAGCGCCAGGTCGGTTTCCATCCTGCGCACCACGTCACCGACCCGGATCTCCGTCGGCCGGCGGGCCAGGCGCATGCCCCCGCCCTTGCCCCGGACGCCTTCCACGAAGCCATTGCGGATCAACTGGTTGACGACCTTCATCATGTGGCTGCGGGACACCTCGAAGCGCTCCGAGACCTCCTGGATGGTGACCAGGCGCTGCTCGTTGGCCGCCAGATAGATCAGGGCGCGCAAGGCGTAGTCGGTGTGCTGGGTGATGTGCATGGTGACTCCCTCCAGGGTCCATTCGGTGCTTCAACCCTTCGATTATAAGGGGAATTCATAAAGATTCATTTTCGTTGACTCTTAAAAAGATGCATTTTAGAGTCCACTTAACCCGATCACAGAACGGAGATGAAGATGACCCCCGCAGAGAACCCCAGCCCTTTCCCCAACCCCGGCAAGGTCTTGCTCACCGGACGCTCGATGATGGTCATTGCCGGGCTCGGCATGATCGCCTCCACCCTGGTGGCCTACCCCTTCGCCGAGCGCTTCAGCCTTGGCATGCAGATCGCCGGGCACCTGGCCCTGCCGATCTCGGCGGCCTTCTTCAAGCTCGGCTACGTGATCCGGCTGGCTGCCCACCATGCCCTGGGCAACCTCCAGGCGGGCTGACCCCCAGCCCCTCCGAGGCC
>WBTZ01000238.1 GCA_009026175.1 Zoogloea sp.
CGCCACCCCGATGCCCCCGGCCGTCCCGGCTCCGGCCAAAGCACCCGTCACCAAGGCCCCGATGGCGCCTGCCGCGGCGGCCGCGCCGGCTTCAGCAGACAAGGTCTGGGCCAATGCGTCGAGCAAGGTCTACCACTGTCCGGGAAGCCAGTATTACGGCAAGACCAAGAAAGGCGAGTACATGAGTGAGGCTGACGCCAAGGCCAAGGGATTTCACGGCGTCGGCGGCAAGGCTTGCACCAAGTAAGCCAGGGGCTGCCGTCATTCATGGTGAATCCGGACATGAAGAGAATCCTTTTGGCAGCGGCCCTGGCCGGCTGCGTGGCCTTGTCGGGCTGCATCGTGGCTCCCGTACATGGGCGCCCCTATGCGGGGCCGGTTGTGTGGGCTCCGGTCGCACCGCCGCCCTTGCGGGTGGAAACGCCGCCGCCTCCACCCCATCGGGACTATCTGTGGATTCCCGGCTATTGGCATTGGGAGACCAACCAGCACCGCTGGGTTGATGGTCATTGGGAGGCTCCCCGCGAGCACCAGCACTGGGAGCCGCATCGCTGGGACCGGGACGAAGGTGGGCGCTGGCGCCTGCGCGAGGGTTACTGGCGGCGCGACTGACGACGGGACCCGTTACGGGATTTGCGGCGCCGTTCCGGCTGGAGCGGGGGTTTTCCGATCATGGCCTGGGCGGCGTCGTCGACACTCCAGAAGATCTCGGTGATGCCGTCGGAGGGGGTCACCAGTCCGCCTCGCGAGAGGGTGTCGCGCACCCTGTCCTTGACCCGCGCCAGGGCCAGGCGCACCCCCCACTGACGCAGCCGGGCGGCGCATTCGGCGAGGGCCTCGGTGGCTGTCGCGTCCAGGTCATCGCACACCTCCAGGCTGATCAGCACCGTGTGGGCCTGGTTCCTGGCGGCCCATTCCATCACCACGTGGAAGACCTGCTCGGCGTTGGCGAAGAACAAGGGCTCCTCCGTGCGTACGATCAGTACGCGCGGAATCCGGATGGCTTCCGGATGACGGATGCAGTCCTGGTAGTCCCGGGTGCCCGGGAGCTTGCCCAGTTCGACGACGATGGGCTGGGAAAAGCGCCGGAGGGCCAGGAGCAGCGAGGAGCCCACGGCAAGCAGCATGCCGAACAGCACGCCGAACAACAGCACCCCTGATGCGGCCATGAGGGCGAGCCAGGCATCGCCGCCGAGGCGAAGGCCTTCGACCATCGCCTTGGGCCACAGGTTGTGGGACAGGATGCCGATCACCACGGCGGCCAGCACCGGCAGCGGCAGCAAGGCGAGTGCATCGCGGGCCAGCCACAGCAGCAGCGCCAGGGACAGGGCGGCAATCACGCCAGCCCACTTGCTGCGGCTGCCGGCCGCGTAGTTGGCGGCCGCCGCGGAAAAGCCGGCCCCGACCGGCAGGCCCTGCAGCAGGCCACTCGCCATGTTGGACAGGCCGAAGGCCAGCATCTCCCGGTTGGCATCCACCCGGTCGCCGATCTGCAAGGCCAGGGAGCGCACCGAGCCCCAGGATTCGGCAAAGAGGATCAGCAGCAGGGCCGGCGCGATCTCGGCAGCCCGCAGCCAGTGCTCCGTGGTGAGTTCCGGCAATTGCGGGCGCAGGGATTGCAGCTCGATCTTCCCGACCTGGGCGATCCCCAGGCCCTGCAGGTCCGCGGCGCTGGCGACCGCGACACCCAGCCCCAGCACGATCAGCGATTGGGGAACGAAGATGAAGCGCCGCAGCCCGTGGTGCAGGCCCAGCCAGAGCAGAAGCGCGCCCACTCCGAGCCCGACACTGGGCCCGTGGAGTTGCTGCAGCGCGCCGGCCAGGCCCGCCACGATCTGGATGGCCTGGCTGCCCGCCACGTGTACGCCGGCCAGGTGGGGGACCTGCTTGAGGATGATGGTGACGGTCAGCCCCCAGGCGAAGCCGCGCAGGACGGGCCGGGAAATGAAGGCGCCCAGGAAGCCGCCGCGCAGCAGGCCGGCCAGCAGGAACAGCGCGCCCGTCAGCAGGACCAGGCCGAAGCCCATCGCCGGGCCGCCAGCGCCCACCGCCGAGGCAAAGATGGCCGCGGCTGACGAGGTCGGCGCCACGATGGCGAAGCGGCTCGACCCAAACAGGGGATAGACGCACAGCCCCACCAGGGCCGCGAGCAGTGCGTGTACCGGCGGGACACCTGCAATGGCCGCATAGGCCACGGCTTCAGGCAGGAGCACGCCGGCGACGGACAGGCCGGCGAGAATGTCATTCCAGACATCCGGCTTGGTGCGCGGGTTGGGGATGTCGAGGGGGTAGGACGGCATGGGCGTGCACGCTCCGGGAGTCTCGTTTCAGCCGGAAGAGGCCTGAGTGACCCGATTATGCGCCGTCCTGATTTGAATCAGTAATACTGAATGTGTTCTGCGCCGGGGCGCGGCCTTGCCGTTCGCGCTTGCGTACCAGCATGATCGGCGCACAGCGCTTGTCGTCATGGTAGATGCCCACGCAGTCGAGGCACTGGAAGCAGCGGTCGTAGCGGATCGCGCCGCTCTTCTCGATGGCGTCGTAGGTGCAGCGGTGGCGGCAGGTCTGGCAGGGCTGGCCGCATTCCTTGCGGCGTGGCAGCCAGTCGAGGATGCGCAGCTTGCCGCCCAACACCATGGCGGCGCCCAGGGGGCACAGGTAGCGGCAGAAGAACTTGTAATACAGTCCGCCCAGGATCAGCAGCCCCACCGCGTAGGCGACGTAGGGCGCGCTGCGGTCGAAGCCGACGGTGATGGCGGTCTTGAACGGCTCGACTTCCACGCCCTTCTCGGCCCAGCCCGGGGCCACCGCGGCGAGGGCGACGAGGGCCGCCAGGATCACGAAGCGCCCCCGGTCGAGCAGCGTGCCCAGCCGGGCCGGGAACTTGAGCTCGGGCACGCGCAGGGCACGGGCGAGCAGCGCGGTGAACTCCTGCAGCGCCCCGAAGGGGCACAGCCAGCCGCAGAAGGTGCCACGCCCCCACAGCACGAAGCTGAGCAGGGTGAAGCCGATGAGGAGCAGGCTCACCGGGTCGTACAGGAAGCTCTTCAGTCCCGCGCCGGCAGCCAGGGACTTGACCGCCCCGGTGATCTGCACGATGGACAGCTGGCCCTGGGCGTGCCAGCCCAGGTAGGCCAGGGTGAAGGCCAGGAAGCCGAGGCGGAACAGCTTGAGGCGGCCGGCGGACACGGACATCCAGCGCGGCCGGGCCAGCACCAGGCTGAGCAGGAGCAGGGCCGCGGTGATGACGCCCAGCTCGGTGGCCCGGTCCTGCCAGGCCAGCAGCCAGTCGGGCAGCGGGGCGGCCGGGCGGTGGAAGAGGGCCTCCGGGGCCTGGTAGTCCAGGTGGGCGCTGCGCTGGGTGAGCACCGGCAGCATCGAGCCCTTGGCGCGGGTGAAGCTCAGCTCGAAGCGCAGCGGGCTGGCCGGATCAACGCCGGACATGGGGGGCACGCGCAGCACCAGGGCGGCGTTGAGGGGCGGCGCGCCCTCCGGCGGGCGGGGCGACAGGTCCAGGTCGCGCAGCTCGACCGGCGCACCCCCCTGGCTGAACGCCAGGCGGGCCGGCACGGTGCCCCGGGTGAAGCCGTCGTCGATGAAGGCGTCGCGGCCGGCGGAGGCGACCCACCAGGCGTGCTGCCCGGGCTCCAGGCGGCGCATCAGGTCGGCGTGGCCGGCGTCGCCGAGGATGGCCCGGCCGATGGTCGGGGCGTTGAGGTAGGCCACGTAGAGGTCGATGCAGGTGTCGTCGGGGCGGGCCAGGGCCTCGGCATCCACCCCGGCGCCTTCGCTGCCGGCGAAGCGTTTCTCCAGCTCGCCGTTGGTGAGGTGCAGGCGCCCGATGGCGCCGGATGCCAGCAGCTCGGCGAAGCTGCGTTTTTCGAAGACGTCGCTGCGGACCTCGGCCAGGGGCCCTTTCCCGGCTGGCGCGGCGAAGCCGAGGCGGGCCCGCGCGACGGCCAGGGCCGAGGTGAGGACGGTCTGGTTGACGATGCGTACCGAGGCGGTGGCCTTGCTGACCCCGTCCAGCACCACCCGGTTGCCGCCGGCGCCGCTGCGGGTGTTGCCGTACAGGCTGGAGACGGTGATCTCCTGCTTGAGGCTCTTGTTGGCGTACTGGGCCAGGAAGTCCCGCAGGGGGCCTTCGCCGAGGCCGGACAGGAAGACCGGCTCGTGCTGGCGGATCAGCGCCACGTCCATGAAGTTGCCCTTGCGGTCGATGCTGACCAGCAGGTTCATGGGGGTACCCTCGAAGCCCGGGATCGGGGCGAGGTCGATGGATTCGAAGGCGTAGGCGACAGGCCCGGCTTCGGGCTCGAGCTCGCTGGTGATGGGCCAGGCGGGGATGTCGCGCAGCTTGTCGCCCACATGCAGGGGCGGCTGGAAGCGTCGGGCGAGATCGGCCTTGTCCAGGTCGCCGGCACTGGCCGGGCCGGCCAGGGTGGCGAGGAGCAGGGCGGCACCCGCGGCGAGGCCGCGGCAGAGGCTGCGTGCGGCGGCCACGGGTGCGCAGGGCATTACTTGGCTTCGAGCTGCTTCTTGAGGGCGTCGAGGCCGCTGGTGTAGATGCCGGTGACGGCCTTGGTGGCGGCGGCGTCGTCGGCGCCTTCCGCGGCGATCTCATCCTTGCGGCGGAAGGTGGACGACCACTCCACGCGGCTGCCGCCCTTGGCAGCCTTGACCGCCAGGGTGGACACGTAATTGCTCACCGGCAGCGGCGACTCGATGATGCGGTACTTGAGGCTGCGTGCGCTGTCCTGGTGGGCCAGCAGCTCCTCCACGAGCTTGGCGCCATCCTTGACGGTCACCGTGCGGATGGCGCCCTTCTTGTTGTTGCTGCCCTTGTCGAGGGTGGTGCTGGCGACGGCCGGGTGCCAGCCCAGGTTGTCGAAGTTGCGGACGGCTTCCCACAC
>WBTZ01000239.1 GCA_009026175.1 Zoogloea sp.
GGGGTCGTCTCAGAAAACGGAAAATAAAGCACGCTAAGGCGTAACTACCCTCGGCTACACCGCGTCGGCACCACGCGGCTCTTTCTCCCCTTGCAGCGAAGCAATCAGCGGGCAAGAAACGTTCCCTTGCCGCGCATGGCAGGCGAACACAAGTTCGGATAGCACGGTTTCCATGCGCGCCAGGTCGGTCATTTTTTCGCGCACGTCCTGAAGCTTGTGCTCGGCCAGGCTGCTGGCTTCCTCGCAGTGGGTGCCGTCATCCAGCCTCAGCAGCTCTGCGATCTCGTCGAGGCTGAATCCGAGCCGCTGGGCTGATTTCACGAAGCGCACCCGCGTCACATCCGCCTCGCCATAGCGGCGGATGCTGCCATAGGGCTTGTCCGGCTCCGGCAACAAGCCCTTGCGCTGATAGAACCGGATTGTTTCCACGTTGACCCCGGCCGCCTTGGCGAAAACGCCAATAGTCAGATTCTCCAAATTTTTTTCCATATCGCTTGACTCCGTACATTGGTACGGAAGTAAGCTTAAGCTATCCAATCCAGATTTGAAAGGACAAGCGTATGTCTGAACCTCAAAACGGGCGCGGGGCGCTCTTCACTGGCGGGCTAGCCGCCATCCTCGCCTCGGCTTGCTGCCTGGGGCCGCTGGTTCTGATCGCCCTGGGGTTCAGCGGCGCTTGGATCGGCAACTTGACGGTGTTGGAACCTTATCGCCCGATCTTCATCGGCGCGGCGTTGGTGGCGCTGTTTTTCGCCTGGCGGCGCATCTACCGACCGGCGCAAGCCTGCAAACCAGGGGATGTGTGTGCGATTCCCCAAGTGCGCGCTACTTACAAGCTCATTTTCTGGGTCGTGGCCGCGCTGGTTCTGGTCGCGCTCGGATTTCCCTACGTCATGCCATTTTTCTATTAATCACAGGAGTTCATCATGAAAAAACTGTTTGCCTCTCTCGCCATCGCTGCCGTTGTTGCCCCCGTGTGGGCCGCCACCCAGACCGTCACGCTGTCCGTACCGGGCATGACCTGCTCCGCTTGTCCGATCACCGTCAAGAAGGCGATTTCCAAGGTCGAAGGCGTCAGCAAAGTTAACGTGACCTTCGAGACACGCGAAGCGGTTGTCACCTTCGATGATGCCAAGACCAGCGTGCAGAAGCTGACCAAGGCCACCGAAGACGCAGGCTATCCGTCCAGCGTCAAGAAGTGAGGCACTGAAAACGGCAGCGCAGCACATCTGACGCCCTTGTCTGCTACCACAAACGAAAAAGGATCTGTCGCATGACCCATCTAAAAATCACCGGCATGACCTGCGACTCGTGCGCGGCGCACGTCAAGGAAGCGCTGGAAAAAGTACCCGGCGTCCAATCTGCCATAGTGTCCTATGCCAAGGGCGCGGCCCAGCTCGCCCTTGATCCAGGCACAGCGCCGGACGCACTGACCGCCGCCGTGGCTGGCCTGGGCTACAAAGCGATGCTCGCCGATGCCCCGCCGACCGACAACCGCACTGGGCTGTTCGACAAGGTGCGCGGCTGGATGGGTGCCGCCGACAAGGGCAGCGGCGGCGAGCGCCCGTTGCAAGTCGCCGTGATCGGCAGCGGTGGAGCCGCGATGGCGGCAGCACTGAAGGCCGTCGAGCAAGGCGCGCAGGTCACGCTGATTGAGCGCGGCACCATCGGCGGCACCTGCGTCAACGTCGGTTGTGTGCCGTCCAAGATCATGATCCGCGCCGCCCACATCGCCCATCTGCGCCGGGAAAGCCCATTCGACGGCGGCATGCCACCCACACCGCCGACGATCTTGCGCGAGCGGCTGCTGGCCCAGCAGCAGGCCCGTGTCGAAGAACTCCGTCATGCCAAGTACGAAGGCATCCTGGACGGCAATTCAGCCATCACCGTTCTGCACGGTGAAGCGCGTTTCAAGGACGACCAGAGCCTTATCGTTAGTTTGAACGAGGGTGGTGAGCGCGTCGTGATGTTCGACCGCTGCCTGGTCGCCACGGGTGCCAGTCCGGCCATGCCGCCGATTCCGGGCCTGAAAGAGTCACCCTACTGGACTTCGACCGAGGCCTTGGTCAGCGACACCATTCCCGAACGCCTGGCCGTCATCGGCTCGTCGGTGGTGGCGCTGGAACTGGCGCAAGCCTTCGCCCGGCTGGGTAGCCAGGTCACGATCCTTGCGCGCAGCACGCTGTTCTTCCGCGAAGACCCTGCCATCGGCGAGGCCGTCACAGCCGCCTTCCGTGCCGAAGGAATCAAGGTACTGGAACATACGCAAGCCAGCCAAGTCGCCCATGTGGACGGCGAATTCGTGCTGACCACTGGACAGGGCGAAGTGCGCGCCGACAAGCTGCTGGTCGCCACCGGCCGGACACCGAACACGCGCAGCCTGGCATTGGAAGCGGCGGGGGTAGCCGTCAATGCGCAGGGGGCCATCGTCATCGACAAGGGCATGCGCACCAGTAGCCCGAACATCTACGCGGCCGGCGACTGCACCGACCAGCCGCAGTTCGTCTATGTGGCGGCAGCGGCCGGCACTCGTGCGGCCATTAACATGACCGGCGGCGACGCCGCCATCAATCTGACCGCGATGCCGGCCGTGGTGTTCACCGACCCGCAAGTGGCGACCGTGGGCTACAGCGAGGCGGAAGCGCACCACGATGGCATCGAAACCGACAGCCGCACGCTGACGCTCGACAACGTGCCGCGTGCGCTCGCCAACTTCGATACCCGCGGCTTCATCAAGCTGGTCATCGAGGAAGGCAGCGGACGGCTGATTGGCGTACAGGTGGTGGCCCCGGAAGCGGGCGAACTGATCCAGACGGCTGTTCTCGCCATTCGCAACCGCATGACGGTGCAGGAACTAGCCGACCAGTTGTTCCCCTACCTAACGATGGTCGAGGGCTTGAAGCTCGCGGCGCAGACCTTCAGCAAGGACGTGAAGCAACTGTCCTGCTGCGCCGGATAAGGAAAAGGAGGTGTTCGATGAACGCCTACACAGTGTCCCGACTGGCCCTTGAGGCCGGGGTGAGCGTGCATATCGTGCGCGACTACCTGCTGCGCGGATTGCTGCGGCCAGTCGCCTGCACCACGGGCGGCTACGGCTTGTTCGATGACGCCGCCTTGCAGCGGCTGTGCTTTGTGCGGGCCGCTTTTGAGGCGGGCATCGGCCTGGACGCATTGGCGCGGTTGTGCCGGGCGCTGGATGCGGCGGACTGCGATGAAACAGCCGCACAGCTTGCCGTGCTGAGTCAGTTCGTCGAACGCCGACGCGAAGCGTTGGCCGATCTGGAAGTGCAGTTGGCCGCGATGCCGACCGCGCCGGCCCAGCAAGCGGAGAGTCTGCCATGAACAGCCCCGAGCGCTTGCCGACCGAGACACACAAGCCGTTCACCGGCTACCTGTGGGGTGCGCTGGCGGTGCTCACCTGTCCCTGTCATTTGCCGATTCTCGCCATTGTGCTGGCCGGCACGACGGCCGGCGCGTTCATCGGCGAGCACTGGGGTATTGCAGCCCTCACGCTGACCGGCTTGTTTGTCCTGTCTGTGACGCGGCTGCTGCGGGCCTTCAGAGGTCGATCATGAGCGCTTCCCAGCCAATTGAATGGACAGTGGCGCAACTGGCGCAGGCGGTCGAGCGCGGGCAGCTTGAGCTGCACTACCAGCCGATTGTCGATTTGCGCAGTGAGCAGATTGTCGGCGCGGAAGCCCTGTTGCGCTGGCGTCATCCGACGCTCGGACTGTTGCCGCCGGGCCAGTTCCTGCCCGTGATCGAATCGTCCGGCCTGATGCCGGAAATCGGCGCATGGGTGCTGGGCGCAGCCTGCCGTCAAATGCGCGACTGGCGGGTGCTGGCATGGCAACCGTTCCGGCTGGCCGTCAATGTTTCGGCGAGCCAAGTGGGGCCAGATTTCGACAAGTGGGTAAAGGGCGTGCTGGCCGATGCCGGGTTGCCCGCCGCGTATCTTGAAATTGAGCTGACCGAATCGGTTGCGTTCGGTGATCCGGCGATCTTCCCCGCCCTGGAAGCTTTGCGACAGATCGGTGTGCGCTTCGCCGCCGACGACTTCGGCACCGGCTATTCCTGCCTGCAACACCTGAAATGCTGCCCCATCAGCACGCTCAAGATCGACCAATCGTTTGTCGCCGGACTCGCCAACGACCACCGCGACCAGACCATCGTGCGCACCGTGATTCAGCTTGCGCATGGGCTTGGCATGGAAGTAGTGGCCGAAGGCGTGGAAACATCGGCGAGTCTTGATTTGTTGCGACAAGCGGACTGCGACACAGGACAAGGCTTCCTGTTCGCCAAGCCGATGCCGGCGGCGGCATTCGCCGTCTTCGTCAGTCAATGGAGGGGTGCCACCATGAATGCAAATGATCCGACTGCCACCAGTTGCTGCGTGTGCTGCAAGGAAATCCCGCTCGATGCCGCCTTCACCCCGGAAGGCGCGGAATACGTCGAGCACTTCTGCGGGCTGGAGTGCTATCAGCGCTTCCAGGCGCGCGCCAAGACCGGGAGCGAAACCGATGCCGATCCGAACGCCTGCGACTCATCACTGTCAGACTGAGGCATACCCTATCCTGATGTCAGGAGAAGCCACCCAGCAACGTCAGAATAGAGTTAACTTTTGTGTTTCTTGACACCTGCGGCGAAAGGTCATAGATTTCTTCCTGACACTTTCGTATTTGGAGGTATCTTGCAGGGTCAACGCATCGGCTACGTCCGGGTCAGCAGCTTCGACCAGAACCCGGAGCGGCAACTGGAGCATGTCGAAGTCGGCAGGGTGTCCGTACCGGTTTAAAACTGACCAGGTGTACCGGTTGAATTTTGACCAGGGACGATAGCCGCCCGTCATTCAGGCTGCTGTGGATAAGTCTATCGGTTTTTCCCTTCCTGGGAACCTCCTTCCAC
>WBTZ01000041.1 GCA_009026175.1 Zoogloea sp.
CAGTAGCCACGCGCGGCTTCGAGCAGGGTGAAGGTGCCATTGACGTTGGTGCGGATGAAGTCGCCCGGGCCGTGGATGGAGCGGTCCACGTGGCTTTCGGCGGCAAAATGCACCAGGGCCCGGGGCCGGTGCTCGGCCAGCAGCCGGTCGATCAGGTCCCGGTCGCAGATGTCGCCCTGCACGAAGATATGGCGCGGATCGCCCGCCAGCGAGGCCAGGTTCTCCAGGTTGCCCGCGTAGGTCAGGGCATCCAGGTTGACCACCGGCTCGTCGCTTGCGCGCAGCCAGTCAAGAACAAAATTTGCGCCAATGAAGCCGGCTCCGCCGGTTACGAGAATCATGGGGGTCCTCTGGAAAATCGGAATCTGGGTGCACGCGCAAGGATTTCAGGAGCGGGACCTGATTATCGTGCCCAGCCGGAGCACGCGGACCAGGCCGGACAGGGTCACCCCCTCGCGCCACGGTTCCGATTTTATACGACAGGCATGACCACCGGACCGGCACCGCGCGGGCATTCTCCACGATCGGGATCAAACTCGCCGGGCAACTGCCGTTAGACACGCTGAAAAGACTCGGGACAGCCTGCATGCGCACCAACGCAAACGCTCCAGGATCGCCCCCTCCGCAGCCGGCCGATGGCCGCGGAGCCGAGCGCGGCTGGATCCGGACAGTGCTGCTGCCCACCCTGCTCGTCGGAGTGGTGGCCGTGCTGGTGGGCATCCAGGCCATCAGCCGGCTGAGTGAAGTCGGCATCCAGGCCCGGCGGGATGCCTTCACCCTGAAGACCTCCGAGATCACCTTGCGGATCGACGAGCGCTTCAAGACTTACCGGCAGGTGCTCACCGGTGCCCGGGCCCTGTTCCATGCATCCCGCGAGGTGTCCCGCGACGAATGGCGGACCTACGTGGACGCCCTGCGCCTTCCCGCCTCCTACCCGGGCATCCAGGGCATCGGCTTTGCCGCCTACATCAAGCCGTCCCAGCTGCGGGCCCATGAGGAAAACATCCGGGCCGAGGGCTTTCGTGACTACCGGGTCAGCCCTCCCGGTCCGCGCACCGAGTACAGCGCGATCGTTTTCATCGAGCCCTTCGACTGGCGCAACCAGCGCGCTTTCGGCTATGACATGCTGGCTGAACCGGTACGTCGCCAGGCCATGATGAAGTCCCTCGAGCTCGGGCTGCCAGCCCTGTCCGGCAAGGTGCGCCTCGTCCAGGAGACAGCCAGTGCCCCCCAGGCGGGGGTCCTGCTCTACCTGCCGCTCTTCCGCAGGGGCGTCAGCCTGCAGACTCCGGCCCTGCGCGAGAAAGCACTGCTGGGCTGGATCTACAGTCCATTCCGGATGGGCGACCTGATCACCGGGACCCTCGACAACTCGGGCATGCCCGTGCGGCTGCGCATCTACGACGGCCATGAGACCACGCCCGAGGCCCTGCTTTACGACAGCCACCCGGAGCGCACGGCGGCCGGCCGGCTGCAGGACAAGACCCAGCTGGAGCTGGACAGCCGGATCTGGACCCTCGTCTTCGACAGCCCGCCCGATCTGGCCGGAGACGCTCCCGATTACCTGGAACAGGGTGCCATCGCCTTGATCTGCGGGCTTTTCGTGCTGCTCACCGCCTCCTTCTTCGCGGCCCGCAACCGGGCCCGCGAGCTGGCCCGGATCGGCGCCTCCCTCAGCGCCAGCGAGGCGCGCTACAGCACCCTGGTCAATCAGTCCCTGGAGGGCATCGCCGCCCTCGATGCCGGGCTGTGCTTCTCCTTTGCCAACCCGCGCCTGCAGGACTTGCTCGAAGAACCCGGGGACGCCCTCATCGGCACCTCGTTCACCCGCTTCTGGCCGGACGACCCGCCACGCGTGCAACATTTCACCCAGCGCCTGCAGCAAGGCCGGGCGGGCACCTTCGAACAGACACTGGTGACCCGGAACGGGCGCCGCCTCACCGTGATCGTCACCGACGCGCCCCGCCTGGACGCCAGCGGCCGCCTCCAGGAGGTGATCCTCACCCTGACCGATATCTCGGAACGCAAGGCCGCCGAGGAACGCATCCGCTTCCTGGCCAGCCATGACTCGCTGACGGGACTGGCCAACCGGGCCAGTTTCATGGAACGCATGGGCGACAGCCTGCTGATGGCCCAGCGCCATCACACCCGGCTCGCCCTGCTCTACCTGGACCTGGACCATTTCAAGGAGGTCAATGACACCCTCGGCCATGCCGCCGGCGACCTGCTGCTCGTCGAAACCGCCCGCCGCATGCGCCAGAGCCTGCGCGCCAGCGACCTGCTGGCCCGCCAGGGGGGTGACGAATTCATGGCCCTGCTGCACGATATCGGCACCATGAACGAAGCCCTGGGCGTCGCCGAGAAGATCCGCCGCGCGATCAACACCGCCTACCTGATCGATGGCCGCGAATGCCGGGTCTCGGTGAGCATCGGTATCGCCCTCTACCCGGACCACGGCCTCGACCTGGACAGCCTGGCCCGCCAGGCCGATGCGGCAATGTACCGGGCCAAGTCCATCGGCCGCAACGGCGCCTCCCCGGCCCCCGTCGTGGCCCGCCCTGAAGGCCCGCCGCCCATCAAGCCCTGAGCCCCGCGGTTCACACGCCCCTGCCTTGGCCTAGAATGCCGCAGTTCCACGTCAAGGCCCCGTCGCCCATCCAACCCTGGAGACCTCATGTCCCGCCACACCAAGATCGTCGCCACCCTCGGCCCCTCCTCCTCCGATCTCAACACCCTGGAGCGCCTGGTTCAGGCCGGCGTAGACGTGGTGCGCCTGAACTTCTCCCATGGCAAGGCCGACGATCACATCGCCCGCGCCCGGCAGATCCGTGAAGCGGCCCAGCTGGTGGGGCGCCCGGTGGGCATCCTGGCCGACATGCAGGGCCCCAAGATCCGGGTCGGAAAATTCGAGGAAGGCAAGGTCACCCTGGCCAAGGACGCCGCCTTCATCCTCGACGCCCAGTGCGAGCTCGGCAACGCCCACCGGGTCGGCCTCGACTACAAGGACCTGCCCCGCGACGTGAAGCCGGGCGACGTGCTGCTGCTCGATGATGGCCGCCTCAAGCTCGGCGTCGAGCGGGTGCTCGGCCATGAGATCCACACCAAGGTGAAGGTGGGTGGCGAACTCTCCAACAACAAGGGCATCAACCGCCAGGGCGGCGGCCTGACCGCCCCGGCCCTCACCGCCAAGGACATGGAGGACATCAAGACCGCGGCCCTGATCGGCGTGGACTTCGTCGCCATCTCCTTCCCCAAGGGCTCCGCCGACATGTACATGGCACGCCAGCTGCTGCGGGCCGCCGGCAGCAGCGCCGTGCTGATCGCCAAAATCGAACGCACCGAGGCGGTGGCCAACCTGGACGAGATCCTCGATGCCTCCGACGGCATCATGGTGGCGCGCGGGGACCTCGCCGTCGAAGTCGGCGACGCCAGCGTACCGGCCCTGCAGAAACGCATGATCCGGGCCGCCCGCGAGAAGAACAAGCTGGCCATCACCGCCACCCAGATGATGGAGTCCATGATCCACAGCCCGGTGCCGACCCGCGCCGAAGTGTCCGACGTGGCCAATGCGGTGCTCGACGGCACCGACGCGGTGATGCTCTCCGCCGAGACCGCCTCCGGCAAGTTCCCGGTGGAGGTGGTCGAATCCATGGCGCGGATCTGCCTGGAGGCCGAGAAGTCTGCCGAGGTCACCATGGACCGGGATTTCCTCGACCGGGTGTTCACCCGCATCGACCAGTCCATCGCCATGGCCGCCATGTGGACCGCCTACCACCTCAAGGTGAAGGCCATCGCCTCCCTCACCCAGACCGGCTCCACCGCCCTGTGGATGAGCCGCCTCAACAGCGGCGTACCGATCTACGCCCTGACCCCCGAACTGTCCGCACGCAACCAGATGACCCTCTACCGGGAGGTCTACCCCCTGCTGATGTCCCAGGTCCACGCCGACCGGGACGTGCTGCTGTGGGAGGCCGAGCAGATCCTGCTGGAGCAGGGGGTGGTGGACTACGGCGACCTCATCGTGCTGACCATCGGCGAGCCGATCGGCGCCGCCGGCGGCACCAACACCATGAAGATCGTGCGGGTCGGCGAGACCCGCAAGCCAGGCACCGCGTGACCGGCGACACAAATTGCGCCTCCCGGATGCCTGCCCGCTGCGCAGGCATCATGCCGCCTTGGTAGAATTGCGGTTTTACGTCTATACCCGGCCGGGCCCCCGGCCATCGGAGAAAACACCATGTCCCTCGTTTCCATGCGTCAGCTTCTCGACCACGCCGCCGAGTTCGGCTACGGTCTGCCCGCGTTCAACGTCAACAACCTCGAACAGGTCCAGGCCATCATGGAAGCCGCTGCGGAAACCGACAGCCCGGTGATCATGCAGGCCTCCGCGGGCGCCCGCAAATACGCCGGCGAAGCCTTCCTGCGCCACCTGATCGACGCCGCCGTCGAAGCCTACCCGCACATTCCGGTCGTGATGCACCAGGACCACGGCCAGTCCCCCGCCATCTGCATGGGCGCGATCCGCTCCGGCTTCTCGTCCGTGATGATGGACGGCTCCCTGCTCGAGGACGGCAAGACCCCCTCCTCCTACGAATACAACGTGGACGTGACCCGCCGGGTGGTCGAGATGTCCCACGCCATCGGCGTCAGCGTCGAGGGCGAGCTGGGCTGCCTGGGCTCCCTCGAAACCGGCCAGGCCGGCGAGGAAGACGGCGTCGGCGCCGAAGGCACCCTGGACCACTCCCAGATGCTCACCGACCCGGACCAGGCCGCCGACTTCGTCAAGCAGACCAACGTGGACGCGCTGGCCATCGCCATCGGCACCAGCCACGGCGCCTACAAGTTCACCCGCAAGCCCACCGGCGACATCCTCGCCATCGAGCGCATCAAGGCCATCAACGCGCGCATCCCCAACACCCACCTGGTGATGCACGGCTCCTCCTCGGTGCCCCAGGAGCTGCTCGAGATCATCCGCCAGTACGGCGGCGACATGAAGGAAACCTACGGCGTGCCCGTCGAGGAAATCGTCCAGGGCATCAAGTACGGCGTGCGCAAGATCAACATCGACACCGACATCCGCCTGGCCATGACCGGCGCGGTGCGCAAGTTCTTCGCCGAGAACCCCTCCAAGTTCGACCCGCGGGAGTTCCTCAAGCCTGCCCGGGAAGCCGCCAAGCTGGTCTGCAAGGCCCGTTTCGAAGCCTTTGGCACCGCCGGCAACGCCAGCAAGATCAAGCCGATCTCCCTGGACAAGATCGCTGCCAGCTACAAGAGCGGCGCCCTGAACCAGGTCATCCGCTGATCCGGCGCCATCCGGCGCCCACCCACCTGCGGGGCCGGCTTGCCGGCCCCGTTTGCTTTCCCGAGGAGTTCTCCGATGGCACTTCCCTGGTCCACCCTGGTCAAGGCGATCCCCTGGTCCGACGTCATCGCCAAGGCACCCGACCTCGCCCAGGGCGCCCGCAAGCTGTGGCAGAAGGCCGCCGGCCAGTCTGACGCCGGAGAGCGGCCGGCGGAAGCCGGCGCACCGCTCGCCGGCACGGATGCCCGCTTCGCCAGCCTCGACACCCGGCTCACCGAACTGGCCACCCGTCAGCAGGAAGTCACCGAACTCCTGGCCGCCCTCGCCGCCCAGAATGCCGAGCTGGTAAGCACCACCGACACCCTGCGCGGCCAGCTGCGCCGCCTGTGGATTGCGGTCGGCCTGCTCGGAGTGCTGAGCGCCGGCAGCCTGATCCTGCCCTTCCTCACCCGGTAGTTTTGTTGCAGCGCAGCAACGATACGTGATCCAGGGCACGACCTGCAGCGCCCTTGCCCTTGCCAGCCAGGCTTCCGTAACGGCAAGATTGCGTCCCGACCATCCCCGTGAGCGCGCCGTCGCCCCGCCACCATGACCCTGCCCGACCATTTCGCCGAGCACGCGCAGCGCCACGCCCTCAACGACGAGTTCCACGCCCGCCCCCCGGTTCCACTGGAGAGCCCGCAGCTCATCAGCTACCTGGCGATGCACCACGACGGTTGCGAGCCCGGCGCGGCGCTGCAGCACCTGATCGCCCTGGGCAAGCTGCTCGGCCAGCCCATCGATGCGGAGGGCAGCCATCGACTGATCGACTTCGGCAGCTTCCAGCTCAGATGGGAGCTCCACAACGAGTTCTCCAGCTACACCTTCTTCAGGTCGGTGGCCCGCGGCGAAGGCCTCGACCACAGCACCTCGGCCCTCGCCGCGGCGCCCCAGGCCTGGCTGCAGAGCCTGCCCGGCAAGCTCATCGTGGCCACCCACGTGGAGCTGCGCTCCGCCGCCGAGGTCACGCCGGACAGCGTGATGGACAAGCTGTCGCCCACCGGCACCGCAATGGTCGGCGCCCAGGTGGCCGACGGCGCCGCCTGGGTATTCACCGACTTCCTGTTTGAAGAAGGCTTCTCGCGCTTCCTGGTCATCGACGTGTCCCTGACCCGCCGCCAGGCCGGCCGCACCGTGCAGCGCCTGGTGGAGATCGAGACCTACCGCCTGATGGCCCTGCTGGCCTTCCCGGTGGCCAAGGGGGTGGGGCAGATGCTGGGCGCCTCCGAAAGGGCCCTGGCCGACCTGATGGACCGCACCGGCACCGCCCGCTCCCCCGACGACGAGCGCAGCGTGCTGGCCGACCTCACCAGCCTGGCCGCCGAAGTCGAACACTCGGTGGCCCGCACCACCTTCCGCTTCGGCGCGGCGCGGGCCTATCACAGCCTGGTCATGCAACGCATTGCCGAACTGCGCGAGCAGCGCATCATCGGCCTGCCCACCTTCCATGAATTCATGGAACGCCGCCTGCTGCCGGCCATGCACACCTGCGAGACCATGGCCCGCCGCCAGGAAGACCTGTCCAGCCGCGTGGCCCGCAACAGCCAGCTGCTGCGCACCCGCGTCGAGGTGGAGCTCGAACGCCAGAACCAGGAACTGCTGGCCCAGATGAACCGCCGGGCCAAGCTCCAGCTGCACCTGCAGGAAACCGTGGAAGGCCTGTCGGTGGTGGCCATCACCTACTACGCCTCGCAACTGGTCCAGTACATGGCCAAGGGCGTCAAGCACTACATCGAGCCCTTCACCCCGGAAGGACTCACCGCGGCCGCCATCCCCATCATCGCGGGTCTTGTCGCCTTCAGCATGCACCGCATGCGCAAACACCTGGCCGCAGCCGACGGCGGACACTGACCGACCCGCGCCACCCCGCTATAATCGCTTTTTGACCGACGGACTCTCGACCGTGACCACTCCGCTCTTCGAATCCTCCATCCGCAGCCTGCCCCTGCTGGGCCGTGGCAAGGTGCGCGACATCTACGCCATCGACGCCGACAAGCTGCTCATCGTCACCTCCGACCGCCTGTCGGCCTTCGACGTGATCCTGCCGGATCCGATTCCCCGCAAGGGTGAAGTGCTCACCGCCCTGGCCAACTTCTGGTTTGCGCGCCTCGGCCACATCGTGCCGAACCAGCTCACCGGCATCGACCCCGAGAGCGTCGTCGCTGCCGACGAACGCGACCAGGTGCGCGGCCGCGCCCTGGTGGTCAAGCGCCTCGCCCCGCTGCCCATCGAGGCGGTCGTACGCGGCTACGTGATCGGCTCCGGCTGGAAGGATTACCAGGACACCGGTTCCATCTGCGGCATCGACCTCCCGGCCGGTCTCAAGCAGGCCCAGAAGCTGCCGTTCCCCATCTTCACCCCGGCCAGCAAGGCCGACGTGGGCGACCACGACGAGAACATCAGCTTCGAGCAGGCCCAGGAGCGTACCAACACGGTGCTCGCCCAGGCCCTCGCAGGCACCGGCAAGACCGGCGCCCAGCTGGTTGCCGAAGCCCGCGATGCAGCCATCCGGCTGTACTCCGAGGCCGCCGACTATGCCGCCACCCGGGGCATCATCATCGCCGACACCAAATTCGAATTCGGCATCGACGCCGCCGGCACCCTGCATCTGATCGACGAGGCCCTGACCCCGGACTCCTCCCGCTTCTGGCCGGCCAGCAGCTACGCCGAAGGCATCAGCCCGCCGAGCTACGACAAGCAATACGTGCGTGACTACCTGGAAACCCTCGACTGGGGCAAGGTCGCCCCCGGCCCCAAGCTGCCCGACGAGGTCATCGCCCACACGGCCGCCAAGTACGTGGAAGCTTACGAACGGCTCACCGGCAAGACCCTTTGAGCGGGGTCTGCGACGGCACAAAAAAACCCGCCTGCCGGCGGGTTTTTTCATGGGTCCGGGCCTTTACACCTGGAACAGGCTGATCATCGCCTGCTTCTCGGCCGCCGACTCCTCCAGCACCGCCTTCAGGCGCTCTTCATCCAGCCCCAGCGTCGCCGCCCGGGCAAGACCATGGCGGAAGCCCTCATCCTCCTCGGAGAAAGGATTCGGCGTCTCGGCCAGCAGATGGCCGATGAAGACCAGATCGGTGATGTTGGTCGGAGGCCAGTCGCCGCCGTAGATCTCCGGGTTGTCGACCACGTCCACCAGCTCCCGCGGCATGTTCATCGCGGCCAGGACCGCCCGCCCGATGGGGGGGTGCCAGACCCGCACGAGGTCGGACAGGGGGCTGTCGTCCTGCAACATCTCGGGATACTCCCAGACCCTGGCGAGCAGGAAGAACTGGCCGATGTCGTGCACAATGCCGGCAAAGAAGGCCGCATCCCGGTCCAGCGAGGTACAGCGGCGCGCCAGCACGCTGGCCGTCGCGGCCACATCCACGCTGTGCGCCCACAGCTTGCGGATCAGGGGCTGGTAGGGGCCCAGCACATCCCGATGGATCAACTGCTCGGCCGCCACCGCCATGGCCAGCGCCCTCAGCTTTCCAAAGCCGATGCGCACCAGGGCCTTGGGCACATCGGCCACCAGGCGCCCGCCGGGGTTGTACCATGCGGAATTGGCCAATGCGACGGTCCGCGCCGCCAGCAGGGGTTCCGCCGAGACCATGGACGACATTCGGGTCAGATCGGTGTCCGGATGGTCGAGGGCCTCGAGCACCCTCAGGGTCACCTCCATGGAGGTGGGAAAGCGCAACTCGCCACGCTCCAGCTCCTGGGTAATCGTATGCAGGAAGGCCTGCTCGCCCAGATTCAAAGCCTTGTCGCTCACAAACGTCCCCTTTACGCTTCCATCGTCCACCCGGAATCCATCGCCCCAGGCGACACCCCGCATGGAATTCGGCAAAATGAAACCACTCAACCGACTGCACCCCCAACCATGACCACCACCACCGCTGCCTCCTCGCCCCTACTCGAACTGTCCGGCCTGCCGCGTTTCGACGCCATCCGGCCGGAGCATGTGGAGCCCGCCGTGCGTACGCTCCTCGACGCCCTGCGGAGCACCGTCGAACGCCTGCAGGATGACCCCGCACCGCCCACCTGGGCCAACTTCGTCGACCCCATCGAGATCGAGGGTGAACGCCTTGGCCGGGCCTGGGGTGTCGCGGTGCACATGCATAGTGTGATGGATACCCCCGAATGGCGGGAGGCCTATAACGCAATGCTGCCCGAAGTCACACGTTTTTACGCCGAACTGGGGCAAAACCTTAAGCTTTTCCAAAAATATAAAGCGATTGCCGACGGCCCGGAATACCCATCCCTGTCGCCCGCCCGCCGCCGCATCATCGACAACGAACTGCGTGGCTTCCGCCTGTCCGGCGCCGAGCTCCCCGACGACCAGAAGCCGCGCTTCCAGGCCATCCAGGAAGAACTCGCAGGCCTCGGCGCCAAGTTCTCCGAAAACCTGCTCGACGCCACCAACGCCTACAGCCACCTGGTCACCGACCAGGCCGAGCTGGCGGGCCTGCCCGAGGACGTGATCGCCGCCGCCGCCGAAGCCGCCGAAAAGGCCGGCCAGAGCGGCTGGAAATTCGGTCTCAGGATGCCCTCCTACCTGCCGGTCATGCAATACGCCGACCACCGCCCCCTGAGGGAGACACTCTACCGCGCTTACGCCACCCGCGCAGCGGAGATCGACAACGGCTACAGCAAGCCCGAATGGGACAACGGCCCGCTGATCAAGCGCCTCCTCGCCCTGCGCGCCGAAGAGGCCCACATGCTCGGCTATGCCAACTATGCCGAAGTCTCCCTGGTGCCCAAGATGGCCGACACCCCGGCGCAGGTCCTCGGCTTCCTGCGCGAACTGGCCGTCAAGGCCAAGCCCTTCGCCGAGCGCGACCTGGCCGAACTCACCGCCTTCGCCCGCGACGAGCTGGGCCTGACCCCGCTCGAGCCCTGGGATGTGGGCTACGTCTCCGAGAAGCTGCGGGTCGCCCGCTACGCCTTCTCCGAACAGGAAGTGAAGGAATACCTGCCCGAACCCAAGGTCCTCGACGGCCTCTTCGGCGTCATCCAGAAGCTCTACCAGGTGAGCATCAAGCCCGACAGCGGCCCCGTCTGGCACCCGGACGTGCGCTTCTTCCGGATCGAGCGGGACGGCCAGCTGGTCGGCCAGTTCTACCTCGACCTGTACGCCCGCGACACCAAGAAGGGCGGCGCCTGGATGGACTCCGCGATCACCCGGCGGCGCCTCGCCCAGGGCATCGAGACCCCGGTGGCCTACCTGGTCTGCAACTTCCCCGGCCCGGTCGGCGGCAAGCCCGCCACCTTCAGCCACGACGACGTGATCACCCTCTTCCACGAAAGCGGCCACGGCCTGCACCACCTGCTGACCCGGGTGGACGACCTCGCCGTCTCCGGCATCCACGGCGTGGAATGGGACGCCGTCGAACTCCCCAGCCAGTTCATGGAGAACTTCTGCTGGGAATGGGACGTGGTCCGCGAGATGACCGCCCATGCCGACACCGGCGCCCCCCTGCCGAAGGAACTCTTCGACAAGATGCTGGCGGCCAAGAACTTCCAGAGCGGCATGCAGACGGTGCGCCAGCTGGAGTTCTCCCTGTTCGACCTGCTGATCCACATGGACTTCGACGCTGAAAAGCAGGATGTGCTCGACCTGCTCGCCGAAGTGCGCAAGGAAGTCGCCGTGCTGGTGCCGCCCGCCTGGCACCGCTTCCCCAACAGCTTCAGCCACATCTTCGCCGGGGGCTACGCCGCGGGCTACTACAGCTACAAGTGGGCCGAGGTGCTGTCCGCCGACGCCTTCGCCGCCTTCGAGGAGGCCGGGCGCCCCAAAGGCAGCGTGCTGGACGCAGAGACCGGCGCACGCTTCTGGGACGAGATCCTGGCCGTCGGCGGCAGCCGCCCGGCCCTCGACTCCTTCAAGGCCTTCCGCGGCCGCGAACCCCAGGTGGACGCCCTGCTCCGCCACAGCGGCATGGTGCCCGCATGAACGCCCGCGCCGGCCTCGCCGCGCTGCTGCTCGCCGCCGCGCTGCCGGCGGTGGCGCAGAGCGCCTACCGTTGGGTGGATGAGCAGGGTCGCGTGCAGTACAGCGACCAGCCGCCGCCCCAGTCGATCAAGAAGTTCGAGGAGCGCAAGGTCCAGCCCAACCGGGGCGACGCCCTGGAGTCCTTCGAGAACCGCAAGGCGGCCGGCAGTTTTCCGGTGACGCTGTACACCGAAAAGGACTGCGGCAAACCCTGCGACGACGGCCGGGCCCTGCTCAAGAAGCGGGGCATTCCCTTCAGCGAGACCTCCATCGAAACCGCCGAGCAGGTGGCCGAGTTCAAGAAGCGCTTCGGCACCGAGCCCTACGTCCCCGCCCTGGTGGTCGGCCGCAAGGTGGAAGCCGGCCTCGCCGAAGGCCTCTGGCACAGCCTGCTCGACGACGCCGGCTACAAGGCCAAACGCTGACAACCACCGTGCGCCCGGCCCTTCAAGCCCGGCCCGGCGCACGCCCTGCCCCTCCTCCCCCTTTTCCCATGAAAATCGCCACCTGGAACGTCAACTCCCTCAAGGTCCGCCTGCCCCACGTCGTCGACTGGCTGGCGGCCAACCAGCCGGATGCCCTGTGCCTGCAGGAGCTCAAGTGCGAGAACAGCGCCTTTCCCCTGGCCGAGATCGAAGCCGCCGGCTACCACGCCGTCTTCAACGGCCAGAAGACCTACAACGGCGTGGCCATCCTGACCCGCCAGCCGCTGACGGACGTGACCCACAACATTCCCGGCTTCGCCGATGAGCAGAAGCGCATCATCGCCGGCACCCTGGCCGGTGTGCGCATCGTCTGCGGCTACTTCCCCAACGGGCAGGCGGTCGGCTCCGACAAGTTCGCCTACAAGATGGCCTGGCTGGAGGCCCTCACCGCCTGGCTGCAGGATGAGCTCAAGGCCACGCCCCAGCTGGTGCTGGCCGGCGACTACAACGTCGCGCCGGAAGACCGCGATGCCCACCCCGACTGGAAGGACGAGATCCATGTCTCCGAGCCGGAGCGCGCCGCCTTCCGCCGCCTCATCGACCTGGGCCTGACCGACGCCTTCCGCCTGTTCGAGCAGGAGGAGCGCAGTTTCTCGTGGTGGGATTACCGGATGGGCGCCTTCCGCCGCAACTTCGGCCTGCGCATCGACCACCTGCTGATCTCACCGCCCCTGGTCGAGCGCTGCACGGCCTGCTACACCGACAAGGCCCCGCGCAAGCTGGAGCGCCCCTCCGATCACACGCCCGTGGTGGTGGAACTGAAGTAAACCCTCCTCCGGACCACCTCGATGATCGATGCCCCCGCCGGCGATGCCCTGCTCGCCCTCTACCCGGTCCTCGCCACGCTGCCCGGCGCCGCACGCGACCAGCTGCAGCGCCGTGCCCGGATCATCGGGGTGCCGGCCGGGACCACCCTGTTCGATGAGCGCCAGGCCTGCCAGGGCTTTCCGTTCGTGCTGTCGGGGAGCATCCGGGTCATCAAGGCCGCCCCCAACGGCCGCGAGCTGCCCCTCTACCGGGTCACGCCCGGGGAAACCTGCATCATCTCCTCGGCCTGCCTGCTCGGCCAGGCGCCGTACAACGCCCGGGGCGTCACCGAGGCCGAGACCAGCCTGTTGCTCTTGCCGGTCGAGGATTTCCAGGCCCTGCTGGCCGAAACGGCTTTCCGCGACTTTATCTTCCAGCTCTTCTCCGAGCGCATCGCCGACCTGATGCAGCTGATCGAGGAGGTCGCCTTCCGCAAGCTGGACCAACGCCTCGCCGCCCTGCTGCTGGGCAAGGGCGCCCGCATCCACACCACCCACCAGCAGCTGGCCGACGAGCTGGGCAGCGTGCGCGAGATCGTCACCCGCCTGCTCAAGGGACTGGCGGAGCAAGGCCTGGTGGCCCTGTCGCGGGAGCAGGTGGAGATCCTCGACCCGGCCGGCCTGCGCCGCCTCGCCGGCGGCTGACGCGGGGCTGTGTAACCTTGGTTACAGACGCCTGCCATCCCTGGATGCTGAAATGGGTCCACATCAACCCATTCCTGCCCAGGAGGCAATCATGAAGACGAATGTAGGCGGTATCGACAAGGTGTTGCGGATCGGCGGCGGCGTAGCCCTGGTGGCCTGGGCTGTCATGGGCGGCCCCGCCTGGGCGTGGATCGGCGTGGTGCCCCTGGCCACCGGCCTGACCGGCTTCTGCCCCGTCTATCCACTCCTCGGGCTCAACACCTGCCCGCTTAAGAAGGACTGAGCTCCGGCGCGCGCGCCAGTGCCGCAGACGCTCCCCGAGCGGGCCCCGCCTGCCCGGGGGGCGCTGCTGTCTACGCCGGCCCGCCGCTCCTGCCCGCCGCCGCAAGGTAATCGGCGATCCGCACGAACTCGGCGACACTCAGCTTCTCGCCGCGCAGGCCGGGGTCGAGGGCGAGGGCCGCAAAATCAGCCTCGTCGAGCCAGCCCCGCAGGGTGTTGCGCAGGGTCTTGCGACGCTGGCCGAAGGCCGCGGTGACGATCTTGCCGAGCAGAGCGTAGTCGGCCGCAGTGCACTCCGTCACCGGGCGCGGCACCATCCGCACGATGCTGGACATCACCTTCGGTGCCGGGCGGAAGGCCCCGGGAGGCACGTCGAACAGCCGCCCCATGTTGAAGCGGTACTGCAGCATCACCGACAGGCGCCCGTATTCTTCCGTGCCGGGCTCCGCCACCATGCGCATCACCACTTCCTTCTGCAGCATGAAGGTCATGTCCTTGACCTGCTCGGCGAAGTCCGCCAGGTGGAAGAGGATGGGCGTGGAGATGTTGTAGGGCAGATTGCCCACCACGCGCAGGGGTGCCCCGTCCGGCACCAGGCTGCCGAAATCGAACTTGAGGGCATCCCCCTCGTGGATGGTCAGCCGCTCGGGCGGATGGGTGGTCTTCAGGCGGGCGATCAGGTCCCGGTCGATCTCCACCACATGCAGGTGGCCCAGGCGCTCCATCAGGGGCTCGGTCATCGCCCCCAGCCCCGGGCCGATCTCGACGATACGCTCGCCCTCCACGGGACGGATGGCGTCGATGATCTTGCGGATGATGTTGGGGTCCGACAGGAAATTCTGGCCGAAACGCTTACGGGCCTGGTGCTGTTCGCTCATTGGATGATCCTCAACCGTTTTTCTTGTCCCAGGCCGCGATGGCCTCGCGGACCCGCGCCACCGCGGCGAAGCCGACCTTCTCGCCCTCCAGGATGGCTTCGTGGCGCTGCTGGAAGTTGGTGGCCGGCAAGCCACGCAGCTCGGGGCGGATCACCACGTCGGCATCCGCCAGTTCCACCTTGCCGAGGGCGCCGCCCATGATGGAGATGGTGTCGAGCAGCACATCCAGGCTGCCCTGGTTCCGCTTGCCGCTCGGGCGCCCCGAAATATCCACCGCGATGACCAGGTCCGCCCCCATGCTGCGCGCCTCCCGCACCGGGATCGGCGCGACCAGCCCGCCATCCACGTACTCCCGGCCGTTGATCGCCACCGGCGGGAACACTCCGGGGATCGACGAGGAGGCACGCACGGCCGTACCGGTGTTGCCGCGCTGGAAGATGATCGGCTCGCCGCTCTGCAGGTCGGTGGCCACGGCCGCAAAGCGGCGCTTCAGCCCCTCCAGCGGCTTGTTGCCCACATGGGTGTTGATGAAGCGCTCCAGCGCCTCGCCCTTGATCACGCCACGGTCGAAGAGACTCCAGTCGGTCACCGACGACTCGTCCAGCTGGATGGCCAGCTTCTGCAGGTCGAAGGGGCCGTGGCCGGCGGCATACAGCGCCCCGACCACCGACCCCGCGCTGGTGCCGACCACCAGGTCCGGCAGGATGCCATTGGTCTCGAGGGCCTTGATCACCCCGATGTGGGCAAAGCCGCGGGCGGCACCGCCGCCCAGGGCCAAGGCGATGCGCGGCTTGCGGCCCACCCTGGCGGCCACCGGCTCGGGACGTTTCTGCAACTCGCCGCAGGCGGCCAGGCCGAGGGCCGACAGCCCCCCCAGGATCAGACGACGACGATCGTTCACGAGCGGCGCCCCCGGGCCATGGCGATGGCCAACTCGACCGCCGCAAACAGGCTGCCCGGATCGGCCCGGCCGGACCCGGCCAGATCGAGGGCCGTGCCGTGGTCCACCGAGGTACGGATGATGGGCAGGCCCAGGGTGACGTTGACCCCGCCGCCAAAGCTGGCGTGCTTGAGCACCGGCAAGCCCTGGTCATGGAACATCGCCAGCACCGCGTCACCCTGCTCGAGGGTGTGCGGCACGAACAGGGTGTCGGCGGGCAGCGGGCCGCGCAGGTCCATGCCCTCGGCCCGCAGCGCCTCCAGCACCGGGGTGATCACCTCGATCTCCTCCATGCCCATGTGGCCGCCCTCCCCGGCGTGGGGATTGAGCCCCGCCACCAGGATGCGCGGCGCGGCCAGGCCGAAGCGTGCCTTCAGGTCCTTGTGCAGGATGCGCAGGGTGTCGGTGAGCAGGGGCCGGGTGATCGCCGCCGGGACGTCCTTGAGGGGCAGGTGGGTGGTCGCCAGGGCCACGCGCATGCCGCCCCCCACCAGCATCATCACCACCAGCGGGGTGGCCGTGGCCTCGGCCAGGTATTCGGTGTGGCCGGAGAAGGGCACGCCGGCGTCGCAGATGATGCCCTTGTGCACCGGCGCGGTGACCATGCCGGCAAACTCCCCGGACTTGCAACCGGCAATCGCCCGGTCGAGCACATCGAGCACGTAGCGGCCGTTGAGGGGGTCGAGCTGGCCGGCCGTGGCGGCCACCGCCAGCGGCACATGCAGGACTTCCAGCGCCCCCGGCCGGGGCGCGCCATCGGGCCGGTAGGCAAGGATGTCGAGAGCCGGCTCGACGGCATGGATGCGCGCCGCGATCATCTCCCGGTCGCCGATGACCACCAGGCGGGCGGGCCATTCGCGGCGGGGCAAGGCGGCACAGAGATCGGGACCGACGCCGGCAGGTTCGCCGCTGGTGATCGCAAGGATGGGCAGGCTCATGGTGCGGAGTTCCAGGTACGGAAAAGGGATCAGGGGCCAGTGGACAGCCGGGCAGCGCCCCGGGTTCGGCAGGGGGGTCGCCCGTCCCGGCGGCGGGGCCCCAAAAACACAAAGGCCGCCGGTACCGGGTCTGACCCGGCCACCGGCGGCCCGGAGGACTGCTCAGCGTTCTTCCTGGCGGTACTCCACGTAGGCCCGGTCGCGCAGCTGGCGCAACCAGTCCTGGTAAGCCTCGTCGGATTTGCGCTCACGCAGGGCGTTGCGGGCGGCGGCGCGCTTGCGCTCGTCGGAAACGTCCTGGACCCGGCGGTCTTCCACGAGGATCAGGTGCCAGCCGAAGGGCGACTGGATCGGCTGGCTGACCTCCCCCGGCTTGAGGGCGTCCATGGCCTGCTCGAACTCGGGCACCGTGTCGCCCGGATAGATCCAGCCCAGGTCTCCGCCCTTGGAGGCGGACAGGTCTGCCGAATGCATGCGGGCCAGCTCGCCGAAGTTGGCGCCACCCTGCACGACGCGCTCGCGCAGGTCGGTGAGGCGCCGCCGGGCATCCGCGTCGGTCACCACCTCGCTGGTCTTGATCAGGATGTGGCGGGCCCGGGTCTGCTGCACCTGTGCCGGCACCCCGGACTGTCCGCCGCCCTTGCGGTCGACCACCCGGACGATGTGGAAGCCGGCGGCGCTGCGCAGGATGGGGGTGGTCTCACCGGGCTTCAGCCCGGTCACGGCCTCGGCGAACAGGCTGGGCAGGCGATCCGAACCGCGCCAACCGAGATTGCCGCCGGTCAGGGCATCGGGCGCGTCCGAGTAGCTTGCCGCCAGCTTGTCGAAGGGCTCCCCGCGAGCCACCCGGGCAGCCACGTCCTCGGCCTTGGTGCGCAGGCGGGCCAGCTGCTCGGGGGTGGCGCCATCCGGCGCCCGGAACAGGATGTGGGACAGGTTGTACTCTTCCTGCCCGGTGGCGTTCTCGGGATGGGCGAGGAAGTTGCTCACCTCGGCATCGGACACCACGATGCGGCCTTCCACCTCACGCTCGCGCACGCGGGTCAGCAGCATCTCGTTGCGCACCTCCTCGCGGAAGCGCTCCCAGGAAAGGCCGTCCTGCTCGAGGGCCTTGCGGAACTGGGTCATGGACATCTTGTTGTTGTCGGCGATCCGCCCCACCGCCCTGTCGAGCGTGATGTCGTCCACCCGCAGGGAGGTCTCATTGGCCAGCTGGATCTGCAGCCGCTCCATGATCTGACGCTCGAGGACCTGCTTTTCGAGCACATCGGCAGGCGGCAAGGTGGTGCCCTGGCGGGTGAGCTGGCGGGTCACCTGTGCAACGCGCTGGCGCAGGTCGGAGAGGGTGATGACTTCACTGTTCACGACCGCCACGATGCGGTCCACCTCGACGGGGCCGGCGGCAAGGGCCGCGCTGGAAATGACGGAAGCGGCAATAAGGGAAACGATCAGTTTCATGGGTCGAGGGAGCGCTTTCAGAATTCGTCGTCGTTGGCGAAGGGGTTGGAGCCGTCGTTGATCTTCCCATAGCCGGGAACGCTGCGGCGGAGCACGTTGAGGGGGCTGGACCCCAGGCTGCCGGCGCCGTTGAACTCGAGCTGGAAGAAGAAGGCACGGGTGACGTCGGTGGCACTGGTGGTGAGGTGCTGCACCACACCGCGGAACACCCAGCAGCCGGCATTGTATTCAACGCCCGCGATACCCTGGGTCAGGCGATGGTCACGCAGGTTGCGGTTGTAGCGCCCCACCCCGTACCAGTTGCCCCACAGGGGCCATTGGCCGGTCAGGTCGATGTCCCGGAAACCGTTGGGGTTGGCCGGGTCGGTGGAATAGTTGCGACGGTAGCGCCAGCTCACGCCGAGGGTCTTGGCATAGGCCGGCTGGAAGCGGAAGCCAAAGTTGAAACGCTCGGTCCAGTTGTCCCGGGGGTTGTATTGCCAGGCGGTGTCGAGCTGGGTCTTGGGCGCGATGGTGAGGCCCAGGGCCGCCAGCAGGTCGGCCTGCTTGCCGGTCCGGGCCGGGGTGTCCTTGTTGAGGGTGACCCGCTGGTCCACCAGGTAGTAGCGCTGTCCGAGGGCCGCCCGCACGGTTTCGGCACCGGTTTCCGGATCGATCAGGCGGCTTTGCAGGGCCGTGGTGATCTGGTTGGCGTTGGAGATGCGGTCACCGCCGGTGTAGACGTTCTCGGCGAAGATCTGTGCGAAGTTGAAGTCGTAGAAACCCGAGTCGAAGTTCGGGATGGTCGACTGGTCGCGGTAGGGAACGTACAGGTAATAGACGCGCGGCTCGAGGGTCTGCACGAAATCCCGGCCACCGAACTGGGTATCCCGCTCGAAGGTCACGCCACTGTCCACCGAGATGATGGGCAGGGTCCGGGTCAGGGAGTTGTCCCCCTCGCTGAGGCGCCGGTCGAGCTCGTAGCGGGTGGTGTGCACGCCGACCTTCGGGGTCACGAAGAAGGAGGCCGTCTGCATCGGCAGCGAGAGCTGCGGGTAAAAGGTCAGCCGGCGCCCTTCGTCGAAGGTCGGGTGGCTGAAATCCACGAACTCGCTGGCCAGCTGGAAGGTCAGGCCGCCAGGCAGCTCGGGCCGGTTGGCCGTGAGGGTCAACTGCGGCAAGCGCTTGTAGGGCGTGGCCACCGTGGCCCCTGTCTTCGGGTCGGCCAGGGTCTGGTAGGCCTGCAGCAGGCCGGTGGCAGACCACCAGCCGCCGCCGGCATAGGTCACCGAGCCCTGGCGCAGCAGGTTCACCTGGGAGGTCAGGGTCAGCCGGGAGCTCAGGTCGATGAAGTAGCGTGGGTCGGACACCCCGTTGAAATTGACGTTGCTGCTCCAGCCTCCGCCAAAGTTCTGGTCATGGCGGATAGACCCGGCATACCGGCTACGCCCTTCGACCTGGTCGTCGGGCATGTATTCGATATACGTGATGCCCTTGTACATCGGGTCGATGTAGCGGGCCTCGTTGCGGAACTGCAGGCCGCGACGCCCCATCAGGCGGGTCGTCAGGGTGTCGTCGTAATTGGGCGCCAGGTTGAAGTAGTACGGCACCGTGAGGTCGAAGCCGACCTTGTTGGATGTCCCGAAGGTCGGCGACAGCAGGCCGGACTTGCGGCTCTCGCCCAGCGGGAAGTCGGCCCAGGGCAGGTAGGCGATGGGCAGGTCCTTGAACCACATGGTGCCGTTGCGGGCCTCGCCGACCTCGGTGTCATAGTCGAGGTCGAGCTCCTTGGCCTTCAGATACCAGTCGGGGCGGTCAGGCTTGCAGCTCGTCCAGGTCGCATTGAACAGGCGGAACCGGTTCTCCCCTTCCAGCACCAGCGAGTCGGCATCGCCATGGCCGCTGATCGGCTGCTGGCTGGCAGGCAGCGCCTGCCCCGGCAGCAGGGGCGCCTGCCCTGGCCGCGGCGGACGCGCCGGACGGCTGATGGCGTAGCTCGGGGAGTCGAACACCCCCACCTGCTCCTGCACCTTCATGCGGGCATGCGGGCCGGTCATCTGGTCGGTGCCGCGGGTCACCTTGACGTTGCCGGTGGCCTCGACCTCGTCGGTGAGCTCGAAATACTGCAGGCGGTCGGCGTTGACCCGGGTCGAGTCACGCACCAGCACGGCGGAGCCCTCGGCCGCCACATCCGTATCCTGGCGGCCGAAGACCCGGTCACCGGTGATCCGGGTGGCCCCGGGACGCAGCTCGGGATCCTGCGGCGCCGGTGCCGGCGCCTTGCGGCCCGGTTTGCCCGAAGCGGCGGGCGCCGTGGCACGGCCCGCCACAGCGGCCGCAGGCTTTGACGCGGATGTCGTCGCGGGCGGCACCGTCTCGGCGGCCCTGGGAACCGGCCGGCTGGCAGCGGGTTTGCCCAGCAGGGCCGGCGACACCACGAAGGGCGGGAGATCCTCGGCACCCGCTCGCCCCCACAGGGCGAACAAGGCAATGGACAGGAAGCGCAACTGGGTACGTGGTTTCATCCGGGGACTGGAACCAGCCGGCGAGCCGACCGCATGGTTTGATAAACTGCGTGATTTTACACGAACGCATCTCCGACTCCCGTGGAACGACGCCAACAACTCCAGTCCTGGATCGCCGCCGAATTTCCCGGCCGCCCCTTCGAACTCGCCCCGGCCAGCGCCGACGCCAGCTTCCGACGCTATTTCCGCGTCACCTTCGCCGACGATCCGGTCACCCTGATCGCCATGGACGCACCGCCGGGCCACGAAGACTGCCGCCCCTTCGTGCATGTGGCCGAGCTCTTCGGCGCCGCCGGCGCCCATGTCCCCGCCCTGATCCGGCAGGATCTGGAACAGGGTTTCCTGCTGCTGTCCGACCTGGGCAGCACCACCTACCTGCAGGCCCTCACCAAGGACAACGCCCACAACCTGTATGCGGAGGCCCTCGGCGCCCTGATCTGCATCCAGAAGGCCAGCCGCCCCGATGCCCTGCCGGAGTACAGCCGCGAGCTGCTGATGCGCGAGCTGGAGCTGTTCCCGGTGTGGTACGTGAGCCGCCACAAGGGCGTCACCCTCACCGACCAGCAGGCCACCCAGCTGTACGAGGTCTTCGAGCGCATTCTCGACGTCAACATGGCCGAGCCCAAGGTCTTCGTGCACCGCGACTTCCACAGCCGCAACCTGATGCTGTCCAGCCCCAACCCCGGCGTGCTCGACTTCCAGGACGCCGTGTACGGCCCCATCAGCTACGACCTCGCCTCCCTGCTCAAGGACGCCTACATCCACTGGGAAGAAGACTTCACCCTCGACCTGCTGGCCCGCTACTGGGAAACCGCCCGCGCCCTCGGCCTGCCGGTGCGCGAGAACTTTGCCGAATTCCACCGGGACTACGAGTGGATGGGCGTGCAGCGCCACATCAAGGTGCTGGGCATCTTCGCCCGCCTGTACCACCGGGATGGCAAGGACGGCTACCTGAAGGACATGCCCCTGGTCATGCACTACCTGCGCAAGGCCTGCGAGCGCTACGGCGAGCTGCGCCCGCTGCTGCGCCTGCTGGAGCAGCTGGAGCCGACCGTCACCGAGATCGGTTACTCCTTCTGAACGCCCCATGAAAGCGATGATCCTCGCCGCCGGCCGCGGCGAACGCATGCGCCCCCTCACCGACCACTGCCCCAAGCCGCTTCTCGAGGCCGGGGGCAAGCCGCTGATCGTCTGGCACATCGAACGCCTGGCCGCCGCGGGCTGCCGTGAGCTGGTCATCAACCACGCCCACCTGGGCGCGATGATCGAGGCCGCCCTCGGCGACGGATCCCGCTTCGGCGTGCGCATCCGCTATTCGCCGGAAGGCAGCGCCCTGGAAACTGCGGGCGGCATTGCCCGAGCCCTGCCCCTGCTCGGTGGGGCGCCCTTCATCGTGGTCAACGGGGACGTCTTCTGCGACGCCGACTTCGGCGCCCTGGGCCGGGCGGCGGCCGGCCTGGACGGCAAGGGCCGCCTCGCCCACTTGCTGCTGGTGGCCAACCCGGAGCACAACCCGGCTGGCGACTTCGGCCTGCAGGCGGACGGCCAGGTACGCGACGAGGGCGGCCAACGCCTCACCTTCTCCGGCCTGGGGGCCTACCACCCGGCGCTCTTCGCCGGCCTGCCGCCGGACACCCCGGCCAAGCTCGCCCCCCTGCTGCGCGCGGCCATGGCCCGCGGCCAGGTCAGCGGCAGCCGCCTCGACGGCCGCTGGGTGGACGTGGGCACCCCGCAGCGCCTGCTCGATCTCGACGCCAGCCTGCGCGCGGGCCGCCACCCCATCAGCTAAGCGTGCAACGTTCAGCGCCAACTGCAGTCAATCCCAGAACACCGCCACCGGACACCGCCATGCCCTTCGACATCACCCCCTTCCAGGCCCGTCGCACCCGGCTGCTCCAGACCATGCAGGCGGCCGGCGGCGGGGTCGCCATCATCGCCACCGCACCGGAGCGCATCCGCAACAGGGACGCCCACTACAGCTACCGCTTCGACAGCTACTTCTACTACCTCACAGGCTTCCGCGAGCCGGAGGCCGTGCTGGTGCTGGTGGCGGGCGAAGCCCCCCGCAGCCTGCTGTTCTGCCGCAGCAAGGATATCGAGCGCGAGATCTGGGACGGCTACCGGCACGGCCCCGAAGCCGCCCGGGAGACCTTCGGCTTCGACGAAGCCCACCCCATCGCCGAGCTGGACGAGCAGCTCGCCACGCTGTTTGCCAACCAGCCCGCCATCTTCCACTCGGTGGGGTACGACAGCGCCTGGGATGCCCGCGTCACCGACGCCCTCAACCGGGTCCGCGCCATGGCGCGCAGCGGCGCCCACGCCCCGGCCCTGATCCGCGACGTGCGCAGCCTCATCGACGAAATGCGCCTGATCAAGGACGAGGCCGAGCTGGCCATCATGCGCCGTGCCGCAGACATCTCCGGCGGCGCCCACCGGCGTGCCATGCGCGCCACCCGCCCGGGCGCCTGGGAATACGAGATCGAGGCCGAGCTGCTGCACGAATTCCGCCGCCACGGCAGCCAGGCCCCCGCCTACAGCTCCATCGTGGCCGGCGGCGCCAATGCCTGCGTCCTGCACTACGTGGAAAACGACGCCCTGCTCAAGGACGGCGACCTGCTGCTGATCGACGCCGGCTGCGAACTCGACGGCTACGCCTCCGACATCACCCGGACCTTCCCGGTCAATGGCCGCTTCAGCGGCCCGCAGAAGGCCGCCTACGAGCTGGTACTGGCCGCCCAGGCCGCCGCCATGGCCGTGACCCGCGCCGGCGCCGGCTGGAACGACCCCCACGATGCCGCCACGCGGGTGCTGGCCCAGGGCTTCATCGACCTCGGCCTGCTGGAGGGCAGCCTCGACGGCGTGCTCGAATCCGGCAGCTACCGCCAGTTCTACATGCACCGCACCGGCCACTGGCTGGGCCTGGACGTGCATGACGCGGGGGAATACAAGCTGGCCGGTGAATGGCGCCCGCTGGTCGCCGGCAACGTGCTGACCATCGAGCCCGGCTGCTACATCCGCCCGGCCGACGGCGTACCGGAAGCCTTCTGGAACATCGGCATCCGCATCGAGGACGACGCCCTCGTCACTGCCGACGGCTGCGAGCTGATCACCGGCTCCGCCCCCAAGAGCGTGGCCGACATCGAAGCCCTGATGCGGGAGGCCTGATGGAGCGCCACGACCTCGCCATCATCGGCGCCGGCCCGGTGGGCATGACCCTCGCGCTGGCCCTCAAGGATGCCGGCCTCGACATCGTGCTGGTGGACGCCCGCCCCCGCGGCGCGGCGCGGCAGGACCCGCGCGTGCTGGCCCTGTCCCACGGCACCCGGCTGACCCTCGAGCGGCTGGGCATCTGGTCGCGCCTGCCGGCCACCCCCATCGAGACCATCCACGTGTCCCACCAGGGCGGCCTCGGCCGCGCCCTCCTGCGGGCCGACGAATACGGCCAGCCCGCCCTCGGCTACGTGGTCGCCGCCGGCGACCTGGCCGCGGCCCTCGACGACGCCCTGGGCACCGCCGGCATCCCGGTACGCGACAACGCCACCGTGAGCGGCCTCGCCGCCGGGGCCGAGGATGTGCTGATCAGCCTCGCCGACGGCAAGCACCTGAGCGCCCGCCTGGCCGCCTGTGCAGAAGGCGCCATCCAGGGCACGGACGACACCGGCCTGGTCGAGCGCGACTACGGCCAGCACGCGGTGATCAGCATCGCCACGCCGGCCACAGCCCATGGCCAGCGGGCCTGGGAACGCTTCACCCCACAAGGCCCCCTGGCCGTCCTGCCCTGCGGCAGCGACTGCGCCATCGTGCATACCGCCGCCCCGGACGACGCCGATGCCCTGATGGCCCTCGACGACGAGGCTTACCTGGCCCGCCTGCAGGCCCACTTCGGCACCCGCCTGCGCTTCGCCTCGGTCGGACCGCGGGCCCGCTATCCGCTGCTGCTGCGCTACCGCCCCAACCCGGTCGGCCAGCGCACGGTGTGGCTCGGCAACGCCGCCCAGACCCTGCACCCGGTGGCCGGCCAGGGCTACAACCTGGCCCTGCGCGACGTGTGGGCCTGCGCCCAGACCCTGCTCCGCGCCGGTGGTGACCCTGGCGCTGCCGACACCCTGGCCGCCTACGCCCGCGCCCGCCAGCTCGACCGCCAGGGCACCATCCGCTTCACCGACGGCCTGGTGCGCCTGTTCAGCACCGCCGCGGCGCCCCTCAAGCACCTGCGTGGCGCCGGTCTGTTTGCCCTCGACCTGCTGCCCCCCGCCCGCCATTTCGTGGCCAAACGCATGATGTTCGGCGCCCGCGCCTGGCCCTGAGCAAAAACTTCCGGCTGATGTGACGAAGCTCGTCGCGGCGGCGCAACAAACGCCGTAGAATCCGCTCCCTGCGCGCCACCCGGCGCCCCGCCGCCCACGGGACCAGCACCATGGCCGAAGCCGACGACCTCCAGCAACACGACGACCTGGACATCCACCTGCGCGAGGTGCAGCACCTGCTCGCCCGCCACAAGCTGGTGGAGGACCTCGTCCATCGCCAGGACATGCCCAAGCACGACCTGGTGGAGAACCTCGTCCACAAGCAGCACATCAACGAGCTGACCCACAAGCTCGACAGCCTGCACTCGGCCGACGTCGCCCACATTCTCGAAGCCCTGCCGGTCAGCGAGCGTCTGTTCGTATGGGACCTGGTCAAGGCAGAGCGGGACGGCGAGATCCTGCTGGAAGTCTCCGACGCGGTCCGCGAGTCCCTGATCGAGGCCATGGACTCGGCCTCCCTGCGCGCAGCGGCCGAACAGCTCGACGCGGACGAGCTGGCCGACCTGGCGCCCGACCTGCCCCACGAGGTGATGGAGGCGGTGTACCAGGGCCTCGAACCCGAGGAACGCGAGCAGCTGCGGGCCGCCATGTCCTACCCCGAGGATTCGGTCGGCGCGTTGATGGATTTCGAGATGGTGACCGTCCGCGAGGACGTGACCCTGGAAGTGGTGCTGCGCTACCTGCGCCGCTTCGACGAGCTGCCCGACCACACCGACCAGCTCTTCGTGGTGGACCGGGACGAACACCTGCGCGGCGTGCTGCCGATCAACCGGCTGCTGCTGAACGACCCGGAAACTGAGGTGAGCGAGATCATGCTCACCGACACCCTGACCCTCGAACCCGCCGACGAGGCCGAGACCGCGGCCCAGGCCTTCGAGCGCTACGACCTGGTGTCGGCCCCGGTGGTCGACTACCACCGCAAGCTGGTCGGCCGGGTGACGGTGGCCACGGTGGTGGACTTCATCCGCGAAGAGACCGAAAACGAACTGCTCAACCAGGCCGGTCTGCGCGAGGGCGAAGACATCTTCGCGCCGGTGTGGGACTCGGTGAAGAACCGCTGGGCCTGGCTGGCCGTCAATCTGGTCACCGCCTTCATCGCCAGCCGGGTGATCGGCGCCTTCGAGGGCTCCATCGAGAAGCTGGTCGCCCTCGCCGCACTGATGCCCATCGTGGCCGGCATCGGCGGCAATTCGGGCAACCAGACCATCACCATGATCGTGCGCGGCATCGCCATGGGCCAGGTCCAGGACGAAGCCCTGACCCGCCTCCTCAAGAAGGAAATGGGCGTCGCCCTGATCAACGGCATCGTGTGGGGTGGCCTGCTCGGCGTGCTGGCCTGGATCCTCTACGGCAGCGGCAAGCTTGGCGCCGTGATGACCGCCGCCATGACCCTCAACCTGCTGCTGGCCGCCATCGTGGGCGTGCTGGCGCCGATGATCCGCCACCGCTTCGGCCAGGATCCGGCGGTGGGCTCCAGCGTGATCATCACCGCCGTGACGGACTCCGGCGGCTTCTTCATCTTCCTGGGCCTGGCGACCATCTTCCTGATGTAGGGCGGCTTCAGCCGCCCGCGGACCTGGGTCAGCGGCAAGCCAGAGGGCGGAAGGCTCGAAGGGCGACCGAGGTCGCCCCTACCCCCGCCCCCTCAGCCGGCGTTGGCCGCGAACCAGGCGTCCGCCGCCGCGACGGTGCTGTCGATGTCCGCCTCGGAGTGGGCCGCGGACACGAAGCCGGCCTCGAAGGCCGACGGCGCAAAGTAGTGGCCGGCATCCAGCATGGCGTGGAAGAAGCGGTTGAAGGTCTCCTTGTCGGAGCCCATCACCTCCGCGTAACTGCGGGGCACCGCATCGGCAAAGTAGAGGCCGAACATGCCCCCCACCGAATCGGCCACGAAGCGCACGCCATGCCTTGCCGCAGCGGCGTTGAGCCCCGCCACCAGGCGCTCGGTGCGCGCCGTGAGCGTCTCGTAGAAACCCGGCCGGGCGATCTGCTCGAGGCTGGCCAGCCCTGCCGCCACCGCCACCGGGCTGCCGGACAGCGTCCCGGCCTGGTACACCCCCCCCAGCGGGGCGATCTTTTCCATGATGTCGCGACGGCCGCCGAAGGCGCCCACCGGCATGCCGCCGCCGATCACCTTGCCCAGGGTGGTCAGGTCGGGGGTGATGCCGAACAGCCCCTGCACACCCCGCGGCCCGACCCGGAAGCCGGTCATCACCTCGTCGAAGATCAGCACGCTGCCGTGCTCGGTGCACAGGCGGCGAAGCAGGTGCATGAACTCGGCGGAAGGCTTGACCAGGTTCATGTTGCCGGCGACCGGCTCGATGATCACGCAGGCGATCTCTGCACCGCGGGCCTTGAAGGTCTCTTCCAGCTGGGCCGGATCGTTGTAGTCGAGCACGACGGTGTGCTTGGCGAAGTCGTCGGGCACGCCCGCGGAGGACGGATTGCCGAAGGTCAGCAGACCGGAGCCGGCCTTCACCAGCAGGCTGTCGGCGTGACCGTGGTAGCAGCCCTCGAACTTGATGATCGCATCGCGGCCGGTGAAGCCCCGGGCCAGGCGGATCGCGCTCATGGTCGCCTCGGTGCCGCTGGAGACCAGGCGCACCATCTCGAGGCTGGGCAGCAGCTCGCACAGGCGCTCGGCCATGTCGATCTCACGCTCGGTCGGCGCGCCGAAGGACAGGCCTTCGAGGGCCGCCGCACGCACCGCCTCGACCACCACCGGGTCGGCGTGGCCGAGGATGGCGGGGCCCCAGGAGCCCACGTAATCCAGGTATTCCTTGCCATCCGCGTCCCACACCCGGGCGCCCAGCGCCTTCTTCAGGAAACGCGGGGTACCGCCCACCGAGCGGAAAGCCCGGACCGGCGAATTGACGCCGCCGGGAATGGTGCGCTGGGCGCGGGCAAAGAGCTCTTCGTTGCGACTGGTCATACGGGGACTTTCCAAGAGGTCATTCAAACAGCCCGGCAAAGGCCGCCGCACGGGCGGCCGGGTCGGGCGCGGAAAACAGGTCGCTGATCACCGCCGGCAGGTCGGCACCGGCCTCGATCAGGGGACGGACATTGTCCAGGGTGATGCCGCCGATGGCGGCCACCGGCAGGCCCAGCTCCGCCTTCGCGCGGGCGATCAGGCTGATCGGCGCGCACGGCGCCAGGGGCTTGGTGGACGAGGGATACATGGCCCCGAAGGCCACGTAATCGACACCGGCCGCCGCGGCGGCTTCGGCCCGCGCCCATTCGCCGTAGCAGCTCGCCCCGAGAATGCGGCCCGGCCCCAGCGCCCGCCGGGCGGCGGCCAGGTCACCATCGTCGCGCCCCAGGTGGGCACCATCGGCACCCAGCTCGAGGGCCAGTTGCAGGTCGTCGTTGATCAGCAGGGGAACACCGGCCGAGCGGCACAAGGCCAGCAGTTGCGATGCCTGCTCCCGGCGCAGGGCCGGGTCGGTGGTCTTGCTGCGGTATTGCAGGAGCGCCGGCCGGCCTTCGAGCACCCGGCCGACGGCTTCGACCAGGAGGGTGGTGTCCAGCCCGTCGGGGGTCACCGCGTAGAGTCCGCGCAGAGTCATCAGGCCACCTCGTCATCGCGGCCCGGACGGGCCCAGAAGAAACGGTTGGGAATGTGCTGCCCCATGCCCGGCCGGAAGGCGCTGGCCAGGGCTTGCCAGGTGAAGCCCTGGGCCTCGAAGACCGCCTCGGGCATCTCCAGCCCGTGGGCCAGGGCCGCCGCCACAGCGGATGCCAGCGTGCAGCCCGAGCCGTGGTAGCTGCCCGGCAGGCGCTCCCAGCTGTCGGCGCGGATCACTCCACCGGCGCCATAAAGCGTATTCACCACCTGGGGCGTCTGGGCGTGGGAGCCGGTGATCAGCACGTATTCGCAGCCCGCCTCCAGCAGATGCTGGGCGCAGTCGGACAGGGTGCTGCCCTCCTGCCCGCCGGACAGGCAGGCCACCAGGCGGCGGGCCTCCATCGTATTGGGGGTGATCACCGTGGCCTGCGGCAGGATCAGTTCGCACAGCGCCTCCAGCATGCCTTCGGAGGCCAGCTCATCGCCGCGCCCGGACGCGACCACCGGATCGACCACCACCGGAATATGCGGGTAGTCGGCGATGATGCCGGCAATCGCCGCGACGTTGTCGGCGCTGCCCAGCACCCCCAGCTTGAAGGCCTGCACGGGCATGTCCTCGAGCACGGCACGGGCCTGCTCGGCGACGAAATCGGCATCGATGGCAAGCACGTCCTCGACACCGGCGGTGTCCTGGACGGTCAGGGCGGTGATAACCGTCAGCGCGTGACAGCCCATCCCTGACAATGTCATGATGTCAGCCTGTATACCGGCGCCGCCCGTGGGATCGGCAGCGGCAAAGACGAGAACGAGTGGAGGGTGGGGATCGTTGCGGTTTATAGTCATTAGGAAGGCCGAGGACGCACAAATTTAACTGCGACTGCGCTACCATTCACGATCCAGACGATTCTAGCCGAAATCATCGCAACGCACTCAAATGGCCAATTCCCCATTCCGGACCTGGATGTGTCTGATCTGCGGTTATATCTACGACGAGGAAGTCGGATCCCCCGAAGAGGGCATCCCCCCCGGCACCCGCTGGGAAGACATCCCCCCCAACTGGACCTGTCCCGAATGCGGCGCCCGCAAGGACGACTTCGAAATGGTCACCATCTGACCGCCCGTCGCCTCCCTTCCGGCCGCCCATCAACCCAGGCTTATTCCATCCGCAACGACATCGGTATGCCCCCTGGAGAATCAAGGTGAATCTCAGCGGAATAAAGGTCATGGTCATCGATGACAGCAATACCATCCGCCGCAGTGCCGAGATCTTTCTCGCCCAGGCCGGCTGCCAGGTGGTACTCGCCGAAGATGGCTTCGACGCCCTTTCCAAGATTGCAGACCACGCGCCCGACCTGATCTTCGTGGACATCATGATGCCCCGCCTCGACGGGTATCAGACCTGCGCCCTGATCAAGAAGAACGCACGCCTCAAGTCCACCCCGGTCATCATGCTCTCCTCCAAGGACGGCCTTTTCGACCGGGCGCGGGGCAGGCTCGCCGGATCTGACGAATACCTCACCAAGCCGTTCACCAAGGAAAGCCTGCTGCGCTCGGTGGCCGCCCATACCCAGGCGGCCCGACAGACCACGGCCAACGACTGATCAGCCCGAGACGGACCCATGACGATCAAGAAAATTCTCGTCGTAGACGATTCCCCCACCGAAAGACTCGCCCTCTCGGAAGTACTGGTGAAGAGCGGCTACCAGGTGGTGACCGCCGAAAGCGGCGATGAGGCGGTGATCAAGAGCAAGACCGAGATGCCCGACCTGATCCTGATGGACGTGGTCATGCCCGGCACCAATGGTTACCAGGCGACCCGGACCATCGTGCGCGACGACGTCACCCGCAACATCCCGGTGATCATCTGCACCAGCAAGGGCCTCGAGACCGACAAGATCTGGGGTTTGCGCCAGGGCGCCTACGATTACATGGTCAAGCCCCTGGACCACGCGACACTCCTCGAGAAAATCCGGGCCATGGGCTGAGGACGGGCGATGGCCAAGCGGATCAGTCTCCACGAATTCCAGGCCGGCCTCGCCCGGCGCCTGGCCGAGGCCCGCGACACCCGGGCGTCGGCACTGCTGGCCATCCAGGCCGGCAAACGCAACTGGCTCGTCGACCTCACCGAAGCGGGCGAGATCCTGGCGGTTCCGCCGCTGGCCCCGGTCCCCCTCAGCCAGCACTGGTTCCGGGGCCTGGCGAGCGTTCGCGGCACCCTTTTCGGTGTCGTCGACTTCGCGTCCTTCCATGGCGACACCCCGATTGCCGCGGCCGGGCATTCCCGCCTGCTGCTGGTCGGCGTTCGCCACGACCTGAACTGCGCCATCCTCGTCAGCCGGGCCCTCGGCCTGCGCGCCATCGAGGACTTCGAAGCCCTGCCCGCCTCGCCGGATCCGGAGCAACCCTGGATCGGCGACCAGCTCCGGGATTCCCGCGGCACCCACTGGACGCGCCTGAAGGTTGCAGACCTGCTGAATCACCCTAGCTTTCTGGACGCAGCACAATCATGAAAATCCATTCGGGAGGAGCAGCGGACTTCATCCGCTGAGTGAGGAAAAAAATGGCATTCAAGTTACCCGGACTGTCGCTCGGCGGCAGCAAAGCAGCCGCCAGCAATGTGGACACCATCCTCGACTCCGGTGACGGCACCACCGCCACCGCCCCGCTGCCCTTTCTGGCCGGCAAGAGCGCAGCCGAACAATTGCGCCTGCTGCGAATCCCCTTCCTGATCTTCGCCGCGCTGACCATCGCCTTCGTGCTCTACCAGATCCGGGTCAGCAGCTTCGGTACCGCCTACGTCACCGCCGCGGGTCAGATGCGCACCCTGTCCCAGCAGCTCGCCAAGGCCAGCCAGCTGGCCCTGCAGGGCGAAGCGTCCGCCTTCGTCGAGCTCAAGAGCAGCCGCGAACAGTTCAACACCCTGCTCAATGCCGTCACCAACGGGGGCGACGTGGAAGGCACCTCGGTGCCCGGTGGCAGCAGCGCGGTGACCGACGAGCTCAACGGCGTCACCGAGCTCTGGCAGAAGACCGACAAGGATGCAGGCAACCTGCTCGACCAGGAAAAGAACCTGGCCGGCCTGGGCAAGGCGGTGAGCACCATCAACACCAAAAATCCCCAGCTCCTCGAGCTCTCCGAACAGGTGGCGGCCCTCAAGCTGCAGGGCGGCGCCTCCGCCCGCGAGATCGCCGTGGCCAACCAGGTCGTGATGCTGACCCAGCGCATCGCCAAGAACGCCAACGCCCTGCTGGTGGCCAACGCCATCGACCCGGAAGTGGCCTTCCTGCTCGGCAAGGACACCAACACCTTCCGCGAGCTGATCGAACAGCTCCAGAAGATGACCGCCGACGGCAGCGACGCCAAGGCCAAGCTGGCCGAACTCGAAGCCGTGGGCAAGGACAACCTGGGCTCCGTCACCGCCATCCTCGGCAGCATCCAGCGCCTGGTGCAGGCCAAGCAGGCCGGCAGCCAGATCTTCCAGAACTCCGGCCCCCTGCTCGCCAAGACCAGCGCCCTGGCCGACGGCTACACCCGCGCCTACACCGGCTTCTTCACCTGGGTCAGCCTGGCGATCATCCTCTGTGCCCTGCTCACCCTGGTCTGCCTGGTGCTGATGGCCAAGACCTACAACGACGACATCGCCCGCCGCCGCCTGGCCGCGGAGCGCCTCAAGGAAGCCGCCGAGGCCGAACGCAACGGCACCCAGCAGGCCATCCTGCGCCTCATGAACGAAATGGGCGACCTGGCCGACGGCGACCTCACCGTGCGCGCCACCGTCACCGAGGACATCACCGGCGCCATCGCCGACTCGGTGAACTACACCATCGAGGAACTCTCCGTGCTGGTGCGCCGCATCAACGACGCCGCCATCCGCGTGACGGCCGCCACCGAGTCCGCCCAGCAGACCTCGGACGAACTGCTCGCCGCCACCGAACGTCAGGCCCAGGAGCTCCGCCTGGCAGGGGAAACCGCCCAGAGCATGGCCAGCTCCATGAGCGCCGCCTCGGAAGACGCCCTGCAATCGGCCCAGGTGGCCCGCCGCTCCCTCGAAGCCGCCCAGAAGGGCGCGGTTGCGGTGGAGGACACCATCAAGGGCATGAACGAAATCCGCGAAAAGATCCAGGAAACCTCCAAGCGCATCAAGCGTCTCGGCGAGTCCTCCCAGGAGATCGGCGAGATCGTCGAACTGATCTCCGACATTACCGAACAGACCAACGTGCTGGCCCTCAACGCCGCCATCCAGGCGGCCTCCGCGGGTGAAGCCGGTCGCGGCTTCTCGGTGGTGGCAGAAGAAGTGCAGCGCCTGGCGGAACGTTCCGCCGAGGCCACCAAGCAGATCGGCGCGATCGTCAAGACCATCCAGACCGACACCGGCGACGCCGTGGCGGCCATGGAAAACGCCACCCGCGACGTGGTGGACGGCGCCCACCTGTCCGAAACCGCCGGCCAGGAACTGGCCGAGATCGAACGGGTGTCCGCCGAAACCGCCCAGCTGATCGAACGCATCTCGGTCAGCACCGAAGTCCAGGCCCGGGCGGCAACCCAGGTGGCCGAGAAGATGAAGGGCATTCTCGCCATCACCGACCGCACCACCGCCGGCACGCAGCAGACCGCCGTGTCGATTGGCGAACTGGCCGACCTGGCCGTCGAACTCAAGGGCTCGGTCTCCGGCTTCAAGGTCTGAGCCCCCGCCTGAACGGAACCCGAGCAAGAACGATCGATGAGCTCTGCACATGAACTCGACCTCGGTCCGCTGACCTGGGTCAAAGGCGAGATCGACCTGGCCCTCGAAAGGGCCGTGTCGGCACTCGCCGAAGCCGGGAGCGCCCCGGACCGACTGGGCAAGATCAAGTTTGCCCAGACCCATGTGCACCAGGCGCACGGGGCCCTGTCCATCGTCGGCCTGGACGGCCTGACCCAGTTCTCGGAGCAGCTGGACCGCCTGCTGGGAGACATGGCGGGCGGCCAGATCGCCTTCACGCCGGAAGCCACCCAGCTGGCAACCCGCTGCATCGCCGCGATAGGCAACTACCTGGACGAACTCACCCGCGGCCAGCCCGACCAGGCCCTGCGCCTGTTCAGCCTGTATGCCGAACTGGCGGCAGCCCGTGGCCAGGAAGCACCGACCCAGGGGGAGCTGTTCTACCCCGACCTGTCGCGCCGGCCTGCCTTTGCCACCCCCGCCGACACCAGCGAAGACCCCAAGCGCCTGCGGGCCCTGCGCGGGCGCTTCGAGCGCGGTCTGCTGAAGTGGTTCCGCAACGGCCAGGACCCGGCCGGCCCCCTCGAGATGCGTGAAGCCGTCGCCGGCATCGAGCAGCTCCAGGGCAACCCCGCCTCGCGCGCCTTCTGGTTCGCCGCGACCGCGTTCTTCGATGCCCTCGCCCAGCTCGCCCTGCCGGTGGATGCCGGCACCAAGCGCCTGTGCGGCCGGATCGACGCCCAGATGCGGCGCGTCCTCGAAGGCTCCGGCATGGTGGCCGAAAGGCTGATGCGTGACGTGCTGTACCAGGCGGCCGTCGCCACCTGCCAGACACCGGTGATCAACGCGGTCCGTGAAGCCTACGGCCTGCAGGACCTGATCCCCGGCGACAACCGCCAGGTCAGCGACACACCGCAGGCCCCGCTGCTGCGCTCCCTGCGCGAGGGCATCAGCGAAGCCAAGGAAGCCTGGGCCCAGTTTGCCAACGGCAGCGCCATCGGCCTGCCGCGCTTCCAGGACATCCTCGGCAACCTCCCTGAGCAGGCCCGCCAGCTCGACCAGCCGGAGATCTCGGAACTTCTCGAAGGCCTCGGCAACCTGGCCCGCTGGCTTCGCCAGGACCCGCTCCAGCTGAGCGATGCCCTGTCAATGGATGTCGCCACCGCGATGCTGCTGCTGGAGAACCGCCTCGAGCTGCACAGCCAGGCCGATCCCGCGGACGTCGCCCAGGAGGGGCTCCTCTGCGAACGCCTCAAGGCACACCAGCGGGGCGAGCGCCTCCCGCCCCTGCCCCTGGCCAAGCCCGAAGCCCAGGCGCGCCAGCTTGGCCGCCAGCTCGCCCACGAGATTCTCAGCAGCCTGGCCGAAGTCGAACAAAGCCTCGACGGCTACTTCCGGGCCCCCAGCGAAAGCGACGTGCTCAATGCAGTCCGCGCGCCCCTCAAGCAGATCGAAGGTGCCCTGTCGATCATGAACGAGGACGGCGCGGTGCGCCTGCTGCAGGACGCCGCGGCCCGCATCGGCGCCCTGTCGGGGTCCGAATCGGCGGCGGACGTTGCAGCCTTCGAAGAGATCGCCCACCGCCTGTCCGCCCTGGGCATCTACATCGAAGCCCTCCAGCACGGTCCGGCCGACCTGGAGCGCATCCTCCACCCCGAGCAGGCCGAAGCCCCCGACGGCAGCAGCATCGAAGCCGAACTCGACCAGCAGAAGCGCGACACCGCGGCCCTCGCCGCAGCCCTCAAGGACAATCCCGACGACGACGGCCTGCGCACCGAGCTGCAGGTCAACCTCGAGAACCTCCGCCAGGACGCCTCACTCACGGCCAACACGGAGCTCGAGAAACAGGCCCGCCAGACCCTCTCCCTGCTCGACGCCGGCGAGCTCTTCGGCGCCGAGGTTCCCATCGCGGCCGAACCGGAGGCCCCTGCCCTGTCGGCCGAGGCCAGCCGCCTGCTCGCCGCCAGCGAGGAGGAGCTGGATGCCGAACTCCTGGGGATCTTCATCGAGGAAGCCGTCGACGTCCGGGCCACCATCGCCGAGAACCTCGCCCTGCTCACCCGGAACCCGGACGACACCGATATCCTCACCACCATCCGGCGCAGCTTCCACACCCTCAAGGGCAGTGGCCGCATGGTCGGACTCAAGGATTTCGGCGAAGCCGCCTGGGGCATCGAACAGACCCTCAATCATTGGCTGCGGCTGGAACTTCCAGTCACGGAAGAACTGCAGTCCTTCATCGGACACGCCCTCGCCGAATTCACCGCCTGGATCGACCAGCTGCAGGCCGGCGCAGGCTCCCAGCGCAATGTCACCCGCCTGCTGGAAGAAGCGGCCCTCCTGCGCGACGAAGACAGCGCCCCCCCCGAGCGCCGGGCCGAAACTGCGGCGCCCCCGGGACCCGAAGCGCAGCCTGCCGCCCCAGAAGCCGCCCCAGAGCCCGAAGAAACGCCGGCACCAGCCGTCGACGAGGAGCTGCAGGACGTTGCACTTCTCGACGAATCCCAGGAGGTAGACCTGGAGGCAACCCTGGTGATGACCGAGGTCGACCTCGCCGCCACCAGCATCAACCTGCCCCTGTCGATGCGGGAGGACGAGGACGCTCCCTCCGAAGCCATCGAGCTGGACTTCCCCGAACTCAGCTTCGACGATCCGGCCATCGCCGGTGCGATGCCCTCGCCCGTTCACGACGCACCGGCCGAAGCGCCGGAGGCCCCCCTTCCCGAAGTCCTGGACGAGGCGTTTGCCGACATCGTCGCCGACGCGCCGCCTGCGCCCGCGATCCCCGAGCCGGAACAGGCCGAAGCGATCGAACTGTCCGACGCCCTCGAGCCGGCCGAATCGCTCGAACTCACCGCCCCCGAAGCCCCCGCGGAAGGCAGCCCGGTCACCGCCGCCGAACCGGAAGCTTTTGATTTCGACTTCGAGCTCACGCCCGACACCGCCCAGATCCCCGACATCGAAGCCGCACAGCTCTTCGACGCCCTGCGCGAGACCCGGGCTGCCGAAGGCGGCGCAGCGGAGCCCCTCGAAGATCTCGACATCGTCCCCCCCTTCGACGAAGCAATACTCATCGACGAGGAAACCCTCCTCGCCGAAGACGCCCTCCCCCTCGAGGGCACCGAGCCGCTCGAAGCAGCCCCGCCCCTGGAGGACATCGAACTCACCGGCGAGGAGGGCTTCGAGGCCACCGAACTGGAGTCCCTGGACGACCTCCTGACCGAGGAATTTGCGGAAGAAGCCGTCGCACCTCCCGCCCCGGCCGTGAGCCCCGGGACGACCGCCGAGAGCCCTGCCGGACCTGCAGAGCTGACGCTGGCGGAACTGGAAGCACTCGAAGCAACCGAGGCCGCCGCCCTCGACAGCCTGGATGCAGGGATCGTGGTGGAGGAGGTCGCCGAGCCCCTTCCCGAGGAGGACCCCGACGAGGTCCGCCTCGGCGACGTCAGCCTGTCGCGCCCGCTCTTCGACCTCTACCTTGCCGAGGCCCGGCAGCACGTGGCCACGCTGCGCCACGAACTGGCGCGCCTGGCCGTCAACCCGAGCCTCGTCCCGCCCACCACCGCCATCCGGGCAGCCCACACCCTGGCCGGAATCTCGGGCACCGCCCGCTTCAACGCGCCCCAGCTGCTGGCCAAGGCCCTGGAACTTGCCGAACAGCGCCTGGCCGACCACGAGCGCGCCCCCACGGCCGCCCAGACCGCCACCCTGACGGCTGCCGCCACCGCCCTGGAGGGCATGCTGGTCACCCTGGCCACCCGCCAGCTTCCGGCTGCCGAACCCGCACTGGTCGCCGCCCTCGACGAGATCCTGGTCCCGCGCCTGGCCGAAGTGATCAGCCTGCACCCGCCCACCGCCCCGGCCCGTGAAGCCGAGGCCGGCGAGGGACGCGAC
>WBTZ01000240.1 GCA_009026175.1 Zoogloea sp.
GATACGTTGGCCGCGCGGTACGATGGTAGCGTGTAGTTTCAAAGAACATTTGACCGCATCATTTTAGTGGGTGATGCGAACGGGGATACTTTTTATGGTTGACTAGTTCCTTTTTAATATGGTTAGGCGCGCCGTTATTTTTAACCACCAAAACCTCTTCCATCTAGCGCAATCGCCAAATATATTATTGTAACAACTGAAACAGATAATACAAATACTGCTGGATATAAAACTATGCCGGGAATTTTCGTCTCAATAATTTCGACTTGTCTTATTTCACTAAAACTAACCATCCCCTCGAATTTCTCTTCATGATATTGCTTATCACCGAACGTACTAATTCCTTTGCCTTCAACATATAAACTGTCAGAGATTCGCACCACGTGATAATCTTGTGGCGACATCTTAATGATCTTGCCCTCTTTTGTAGTAATCCTAATATGATTTGACGAATCTGACTGTAAATATTCAGGATACATTACCTGTCTTGACGTGCAGCTAATCAATGAAATAATTTGCAGGGACGCTAATAATTTTACACAAATGCTATTTTTCATTTTGATATGCTGGGCGCGCCTAACGGACTGGAGCTAAATTGCCACGCAACGTTCCAGAGCGTTGGCTTGTGTTTTTATTTTTCCGACAACTATCGCTATCGTATGTTGTAAGTTCATTTCTCCACACTTGCAAACTTGGAGCGCAAGCGGTTGCGTGGTCAATTTGAGCGACTTGTTAGAACGCCTTGCTGAATGTATTGTTGATATTGAACACTGGTAGAATGTTAGCTTTTACTCTTGCGCCGGCAAAAAGCACGCTCTTTTGCAAACTTTGGATTGAGCGTTTGCCCGCGCGGTTTGCAAATGTGCGTGATTGCGCGTTGGGTTTCTTCTCTACTTCGTTTCGCACTCTCTACCACAAGCAACAGAACGAACAAGTAATAAAAGTCCAACTAAACTGACTACCGCCTAAAGGCGGTAGGTTTGGTATCGGCTAAAGCCGACTCAAGTCTCCCCGCTTATAGAGAAGTCTGAGTCAGTAGTTTCTGTAACGTCTTGATTTTTGATATACTCGAGTATTACTTCATCCGTCACATTTCCAGAACTTGCTGCGAAATACCCGCGCGCCCATAAATGTTGGCCCCAGTATTGTTTGGATAACGGCTTGAATTCTTGTAGCAATTTACGGGGGGTTTTTCCTTTGATTGATTGAAGGACCTCACTGACGGATTGATATGGCGGGATTGACACGAAGAGATGGATATGATCTTTTGAGATATGGCCTTTTAATATCTCGATCTCTTTGGACTTACAGATCTCGCGTATCAACTCCCTGGTCCGTTCTGCTACGATTCCAATTAATACCGGACGACGATATTTCGTTGTCCAAACCAGATGGACTTTGAGGTCATATAAACTATGGGATGTCTTTCGATAATGTTGCATCCTAAATGGTACTAAAGTCTTCGCCTAAAGGCGAGGGTTTTTCTCCCATTCCCCGATTGGGACAATAAAATCCCGCCGTTTTTTTACGGCGGGATTCCTGCAATAAACAAAAATTACTTTACCAGCATCACCTTCATTGTTTTCGTGTATTTTTCTGATTGCATTCTTACAATGTACGAACCACTTGAAAGCTGTGAACCATCAAATGTAACAGCATACCTTCCCATTTGTTTGTATTCATTCACAAGCTGTGCGACCTCACGACCAAGCATATCAAATACCTTAAGCGATACATTTCCTGGGTTTGGTATTTGATAATTGATAGTTGTTGAAGGATTAAAAGGATTCGGATAGTTTTGTTCAAGCGCATAGTCCGTAACAACCGTTGAACCTTGATATGAAATTTTAGTTCGTTCTACATTTCCCTTTCGTAATACATCTGCTAAACGGACGACTTTATCAGTAACAGCAAATTGCGCATCGGCATTTGTTGCAACGACTAAACGCAATTGAACTTCGCTTGATTTAATCCCTCGGCAATCAATATCCAAAAAGTTTGTTTGCCGTTTCGTTATTTGGTTTTCTGAATTATTGCTGTTATTCAAAACTCCAATCACTTGCTGAGTTTTAGCATCAATCAATTCAACCTTGAAGTTTACAAAACGATTTTGCTTTAATACTTCTGCTGCTTTATCGCTATGCGTTGTGGCGAACGCAACGTCATACGTCAGCGATGTGTTGCCATTAACTGCAAATGGTTCTGTTGTCAAATAGTTATTCAATGTCGCAGCATCGGTTGGTTTCACTGTTTCAGGAATGTTAATGATTTTTACAGGTTGCCCATCAACAGTAACATTGTCAATGGTAAATGCAAATTGAATGAAACTGCTCGTTGCTTTCTTAATCTTAGTCGAGTCACGCTTGATTCCGTCTGTGTTTTGTGCCTGAATAGATATAACCCCGCTTCTACCATAAGCAACTTGATTTGCTTGTGCATCTGCTTTTTGCATTGAGCCGATTGGGGAAGAAAGATTAAAAACATACGGCGAAGAAGCGGTATTGAATCCCATCGCTTTCATATTCATACGAACATCAGCGTCTCCTATTTGGATGTATCTTCCTATTGAAGAAATGCTGCCGAGTTCATATAATGTGCCATTATTAGTGTAACTGTGGTCGTATCCGTTTGACCAGCCGATCACATATCCATCTGATGCTTTATTGATGCTTGTGCTTGTGACACTGGAACCGAATGTCCAATATCTATAATATCCTGGGTCTTTGAAAACAGACATTACATCTCCGTCGAATTCGCCAAGCCAGTTGAAGCGCGTTGCTTCACTGCCGTTGATTGCTATGAATGAAGGATTTGTATTGTTCTCAAATCCAGAACTGCTCGATAGGCAATTATTGTATGGTGAATACACATACCAATGAACAACGCCGCCGGAATAAATAAGCGGGCAATAATAAATTTGTCTTCTTCCGTATGCATCATCATCTTCAAAAGCAAAATGAAACAATCCATCCCCATCGTGAATGCGAACATCAATTGCCGCGTGGCTCGCAGTTGAAGAAGCAAGTGCGCCACCTTCATAGTTATAGTCTGAAAGCCAACTCATTATACCACTCGAATTTATAGTTCCGTAGCGAGCATAATAACCCATCAAAAAATAATACTCTGGATCAAAATAATCATTATACCATGTGACAAGAATTTTTCCATTACTTGTTATCGCAATGTTTACATCCGTCGGAGAATCAACACCGCCCTGATACAAAACTGATGATGTAGAGAGAACAGAATTTGTTGAAAGATCATAACAGACCGCAACAATATTGCCTGAAACATTCCAAGTAGGATAGATAAACACAACTCTGCTGTTGTTTACCGCTGCAATTGCCGGGTTGCCATTGCCATCGCCTGAATAACGCAGTTGCCATGTTGCTCCATTGTCGCTGCTGGTTTCATAAAATATTTTGTAATAATAATCATACCGGCTGCTATACACCAAGTGCAATGTTCCATCTCCTGTGCGAATGAATTTATGAGAACCGTTTGTTTCAAAACCGGTATTTTGATCGGTCAAGAAATGCGCTTTGTACTGTGCAGTCAGCGTTTGGTTGCTCGTCGGGTTTGCAACTGTTCTTTGATTCGTGGTCACACCGTCCGACCACTTGTAAAAGAGATAGTTTCTATTGTTGACTGTTTTTGATAACGGTGCTGTCACAGTTCCGCTGTTTTGTTCAACAATCTGGAATGTCTGAGCGTTTGATTGTGTTCCTTCGAAGTCGGTTTGGTCATTACGGTAGATGTTATAGCGCATCTTCAAATCTGCGATGAATGTTGCTTTATGATCTGATGATGAAGCGTTAAATGAATATGTAATATTTGTTGCGTTAGGTATTGGACTAGGTTGACTTCCATCCGGTTGCTTTTTCCAATTACTTAAAGCATTTCCGCTTGTATTCCAAACGCGATCATAAGGATTATAAAATTGAGGAATTGCCTCGTACGTTTGTGAAGTACCACTTGTAGCAAAATAAGTATATCCGCTACTTACTGTAGCAGTGTTTACTTTAATTGTTCCGGCATCAAAGCTGTTTTTGACAATTAATTTTACTCCAATTCCAACTGCTCCAAAGGCATCGGAGACGGATTTATATTCTGAACTTGTCAAACCGTACAGATCAGATGCGGCAGAAAGAAACGCTGTTCGAGCTGCGGCGTAATTTGAACTTGACGTAAGATAAACCGTCAATGCTCTGTAAGCAATCACTCGAGTTTTTTCAATACCAATACCACTTACGTTAAATGTTGTATTGAAATCATTTGTGCCACTCCCTCCAACTGTCATAAAATAAAAAGCATAGTTCAAAACTCCGCTGTTAGTATGAACGCCACCATAATCACCACTGCCACTGTACCAATTTGTTCCTAAATATGTATCCGGTTGATTCCCTAAATTAGGATTGTTCATATATCGAAGAGCATCACCGTTTGTTCCCGGTGTGTAACATTCCTCCCCAATAAGCCAATTGGCTTTGGCTGGTGTTGCGTAAAATTCAATTGCCGTTCCGAGTACATCCGACATAGCTTCATTCAGAGCACCTGATTCTCCTTGATAGATTAAGTCCGCAGAATAATCCGTGACAGCATGGGTAAGCTCGTGACCACAGACGTCAAGAGAGGTAAGTGAAGAAAAGGTTACACCATCTCCATCGCCATAAATCATCTGACTTCCAGTCCAACCAGCATTATTGTAGTTTGTGTAGAAGTGGTCTCAAAAATATCTTTGGAGCATGATTCTCATGCAACCGAGATGAACGAACGAAAGAAAGTTATCGCTGTAACGATCATACCGAACCAGAATGCGTCGGTAATTCTGCAACCATGCG
>WBTZ01000042.1 GCA_009026175.1 Zoogloea sp.
CCCCTTTCTTCCCCCTCCCAACCTTCGATCTTTCGCTCTTCTTCTTCAGCCCCAGCGCAGCCACCTGATCGGAATTCGGCCCGTACAGTGCGCGGGTTTCGTTCTTGATGCCGAGGATCACGTCGTGGAGGTCGCGGCGGGCTTTGGCGAGGGCGTCGGCTGCGGCATCGGCGGCGGCTTGGGAGGTGATGGCGGTGAGTTCGGCGTCGCGCAGGGTCTTATAGGCCAAGTCAGCGACCTCGCGGCTGTGGGCGGGGTTGTTGGAGCGGTAGTCGGTCAGGGCGGTGAAGGCGAGGTAGGACTCGACGTCCTTGAGCGTTTGTTTGGGGGATACCTGGGTGCTTTCGCTGACGTTGTTCATGCTGTCTCCTGATGTGTTGTGGGTGTGTGCCGGGGCACGTGTTGATACTAGGATCCCATATGCATACATTCAAGACATCAGCATTTTCGAAACACTATTTTCCAGTTGGCGATGGCTGTGCCGGGTAGCCGGAGGGGGGTTGCAGGGGCGCGGATACGGGATGCGTGGGGGCTTGCCTTTGATGCGGCGCTATTGGCCCCCAGGCTGGAGCTCTTATTTCAGGCTCGTACCTTCTTCAAGCCCATGCCTTTCGCGGAGATGCTGAGGCGACAGGCGGGTAGCGCTGGCGGCTTGCGTGGTCACCTTCTGCGCGCTGGCCAGGGACAGATCGGGTCGCATGGCGAAGTGCCATGCCGCGGCGAGCACCGCGGGCACGTTGAAGCGGAAGGCGCTGTTGTCGGCGTTGGCGAGGACATCGCAGCTTTTGTGATAGCAGGGGTCGTAGGCCACGCCGCTGGTGCCGCCCCACAGCGCAGCCTCCTGTACCGACTTGATGCCGTCGTGGCCGGTGAAGATACCGCCGACGGGGATTCCGGCAGACATGAACGATAGCTGGTCTGTCGACAGCCGCAGATCCACGCCGAGCGGCTGAACGCCCTGCCTCCGGTAGTAGTCTCCGAGCACGCTCTCGATCTCGCCGGAGCCCGGCGGCCCGGCATAGCCACTGCGCGATCCGTCGCCGTCGTACACAAAGAACCCGGCGTTGGGCGAGCCGATCATGTCGAAGTTCAGGTAGAGCGCCAGGGCTTCCTTCTGCGCGGGCGAAAGCGCCCCGACGTAGAACTGTGATCCCAGGTCGCCCAGCTCTTCGGCGCCCCACAGTGCGATACGGACGGTGTTGTAAGGCCTGGATCTGGCCAGTTGTGCGGCCGCCTCGAGCAGTGCGGCCACGCCGCTCCCGTTGTCGTTGATGCCCGGCCCGGCATTCACCGAATCGAGATGGGCGCCCAGCATCACCACGCGCCCGGGCTTGGAGCCCGCCAGCTCGGCGATGACATTGCTGCTGCGGATGTTGCCGCGGACGGTCTGCGCCTCCAGGCGCATCCTGAGCCCGGCCGTCCGGGCCAGACGCTCGCCGTCCTCCTGCGAGATGGAGACGACCGGGATGTTCGGAGTGAAGTCGGCCAGCAGGTTGATCCTGAGTTCGCCCTCCACATTGTTGTAGAACACGACCCCGCTGGCACCTGCCAGGTAGGCGTTGTGCGCCTTCACCGGAAAGGTACAGTCGCCACGCTTGATCAGGGCGATGTTGCCCACGGGAAAGCCGGCAAAGGCCGCGGCGGTGCATCCTGTTGCCGAAGAAGGCTGAGCGACGGCGGCCGTTGTGCTGCCGCTCCCGGAATACAGCGCAATGACCTTGGCCAGGCTGCCGCTGCCCGCAGCCGGGGCGACCTGTTCCAGGCGGCCCGGGGTAACCCAGTAGAACCCGTCAAAGTTGAAATACTGCCGATTCACCGTGAAGCCGGCGTTCTGCAGGGCGCGCTCGGCATAGGACGCCGACTCGTCGAAGCCCGTCGATCCGGCGGCGCGGTGACCGCCGTTGGCGTCGGCAATGGCCTGCAGCGCAACGAGATGCTTGCGGGCTGCGGCCGCGGTCGTGTTTGTCAGGTCCGCGCGAAGCACCGCAAAGCCCTTGCTGCTGGACAAAGTGTCCTCGTAGTAGTCTCTCCATCGAGCCACAGAGATATACAACGCGTTGTCTGGCCCCATCGCCAGCGCGTCAGGCAAGCGCAGTCGACCAGGCAAGGCCCCGGTTGCCACAGTCCCGCCGATGACGTAGGCGCTGAAGCCCGATACGCTCGTATCCGGCACATTTGCGGGTAGCGCACCGATCACCGTGCTGACGCTTCCGTCCGGCGCTATCTTCCTGATGGCCTCGTTGAACACGTCAGACACATAGACGTTCCCGACACTGTCCACGGCGATGCCTTCCGCATACCTGAACCGAGCCGCGTCGGCAGGCCCGTCCACTGCACCGATGGCGCCGCTGGTCGTTGATCCTGCCAGGGTCGACGCATGGCCCGCCGTGTCGATCTTGAGCACCGAAGAGCTGTTGTAAGACCCGCGGCACCGGTCGACGCACACCATCGTGCTGCCCGTCTTTACCGTAAGGTAGAGCGACCCGACCGAGTCGACAGCCATTCGACCCGGAATGGAAGACGCATCCAGCAAGCCGCCGGCAACGCTGTGCACCTCTCCGGTCGTCAACAACTTGCGCACTTGTCGGCCATAACCGCGGCCGACGCCGAAGTTGTCCACGACGAAGACGTTTCCGCCACGGTCCACCGCAATCTCGCGGGGCGCCATCCAGCGCACCGAGTCCGCCGGGCCGTCAGTGAAGGCCGCTGCGCCCGCAACCCCGGATACGGTGATGACCTGCCCTGATGGGCTCACCTTCCGGATGACCGCATTGCCCGTGTCGCTCACGAACAGGTTTCCATCCCTGTCCGATGCCACCCCGTAGATCCTGTTGAAGCGGGCCGCCGCCCCATTGCCATCGCTGTGACCGCAGATGCCACCCACGAAGTCCTGCACCACCTTGTCGGGGCCGACACGCTTGATTGCGCAGTCGTAGGCCAGGTACAGCACACCCGAGGGGGCCACCGTCATGGTCGTGAAGTACTGGTCGTCGGACTTTGACAACCAGGGCCCGCGCTCTGAGTCCGGATCACCGATCACGATGGATAGCGTTCCCTGGACTGTCGGTGTCCCACCTGGCGCGGGGGGCTCGCCGGTTGTGCCAGCCCCATCACCGCCCCCGCCGCCACACGACGCCAGGAGGACTGCACCGATCAAGACAACCATCTCAGCGGCACGCCTGCCGTTCAACACCTTCATTCCGAGCCCTCTCTCAACAGAAACCGCCATTGCACGATGTGTCGTGGCCAGGTTCCACAGCACGCGCAGATACTAGAATCCCATCTGCATTCCCACAAGACAAAAGCATTCTCCAAACACTGTTCTCCAGTGTGTGATGGAGGCGCCGGGTGGCCGGTGGGGTGTTGTGGGGCGACGGATGCGCGGTGCGCGAGGGCTTGTTTGAGATCCGGAGCCGGTTTACTCGATCAAGCGGCGGCGGATTTGAGTTCCGGGGTGTCGGATTTGAGTTCCGCGGGTCCGGATCTCAATTCCGCGGCAGCGGATGTCAAATCCGCGGGTCCGGAACTCAATTCCGGCGCTGCGGATTTGAGTTCCGGGGTGCCGGATTTGAATTCCGGAGGTCCGGATCTCAATTCCGTGACAGCGGATCTCAAATCCGCGGGTCCGGATCTCAATTCCGGTGCGGCGGATTTGAGTTCCGGGTGTGCGTGATCGAGATCGCGGGGCGATGCCGGGCCCTCGGGTGTCCGGTACATCAGCAGCAACAGTTTGTAGGCCACCGAACACGTGGCCACCACGATGCCGACGGTAGCGAGGATGGCGTCCAGCATGAGAGCAACTCCTTGGTTGCCGGCAGGAGGGTCGATGCCGGCAGATGACGAACAGGGAGATGATATGAATTCTGTGCCGGGTGCGGCATGACAAATCCAGATGTGTGCATTCTCAAAAGGAGATTGACAGGCGCTCCATCCGGGGGCGGAGATCGTTCCACCGGGAGTCAGTGTAGGGGCGGCTTCAGCCGCCCATCGTGCGTTGCTTGGCGTCCGCGGGCGGCTGAAGCCGCCCCTACACGTCAGGCGGATGTGGTCAGGCCAGCGAGCTTCATCAGCAGGCGCATCAGCCAGGCGACGACGCCGAGGGAGAGGACGCTCGCGGTCCAGATTGCCAGCAGCCACCCAAGCTGGCGCAGGCGTGAGGGTGGCTGGGGTGGCGTGCCGGGCTTGTGTGTTGCGCCGCGCATCAGTGATAGCCCTCGCCGGGATCGACCTTGCCGCGGAAAACGTAGTAGCTCCAGGCTGTGTACATCAGGATCAGCGGGATGATCAGCAGCGCGCCGACCAGGGCGAAGCCCATGCTCTGCAAAGGAGCCGCGGCCTCCCGGATCGAGATGGCCGGCGGGATGATGTTGGGCCAGATGCTGATGCCGAGCCCGCTGTAGCCCAGGAAGACGAGGAAGAGGGTCAGCACGAAGGGGGCAGCGTTCGGCTGCTTGTCGAGTTGTTTGAGCAGCTGCCAGACGGTGGCCACCACGAGCAGCGGCACCGGCATGAACCACGGCAGGTTGCTTCCGTTGAACCAACGGGCAGCGATCGCCTCGTGGGCGAGGGGCGTCCACAGGCTGATGACGCCGATGACCGCCGCCAGCGCCCAGATCAGCGGGCGGGCCAGGGCGATCATGCGGGCCTGCAGATCGCCGGCGGTCTTCATGATCAGCCAGGTGCAGCCGAGCAGTGCATACGTCATGACCAGCCCGAGGCCGGTGAACAGCGAGAACGGCGTGAGCCAGTCGAACACGCCCCCGGCATAGGCGTGATCGACGACGCGGATGCCCTGGATGAAGCCGCCCAGGGTGACGCCCTGGCAGAAGGTCGCGACGAGCGAGCCGCCGATGAAGGCCTTGTCCCACCAGGGGCGGTGCGCCTCGTCGGCCTTGAAGCGGAACTCGAAGGCCACGCCGCGGAAGATCAGGCCGAGCAGCATGAGCATCAGGGGCAGGTAGAAGGCGGTGAGGATCACCGAATAGGCGAGCGGAAAGGCCGCCAGCAGGCCTGCCCCGCCCAGCACCAGCCAGGTTTCGTTGCCGTCCCACACCGGCGCGACGGAATTCATCATGACGTCGCGGTCGGTCTTGTCGGGCAGGAAGGGATAGAGCAGGCCGATGCCCAGATCGAAGCCGTCCATGACGACGTACATCATGACCCCGAACAGGATGATCACGGCCCAGATCAGCGGCAGATCGATACCCATGGCGTTCAGCTCCGTGTGGAAGAAAGGGCGGCGATGCCAGCCGCAGCGGTCGGCGGCGGATGCCCGCCTGCGTGCGCCACCGGCCCATGGCCGATCAGGCGCAGCAGGTAGCCGACACCGGCGCCAAAAACCATGACATAGACGATGACGAAGAGGGCAAGGCTCACGCCGAGCTGGCCGGCGCCCACCGGAGACACCGCATCGGCGGTGCGCTGCAGGCCGTACACGACCCAGGGCTGGCGGCCGACCTCGGTGGTGATCCAGCCGGCGAGCAGCGCGACCAGGCCGCTCGCGCCCATCCACACGGTGACGCGCAGCAGGGGCCGCGACCGGTACAAGGCCCCTCCCCGGCGCGCCGCAAAGGCCCACAGCGCCAGCGCGATGGTCAGCATGCCGAGCCCGACCATGATGCGGAAGCTCCAGAACACAATGGTGGAATTCGGGCGGTTCTCCGGCGGGTATTCCTTGAGGCCGGGAAACTGGCCGTCCCACGAATGGGTCAGGATCAGGCTGCCCAGGCGCGGGATCTCGAGCGCAAAGCGGGTTGTCTCGTGCTGCATGTCGGGCCAGCCGAAAAGGATCAGCGGTACGCCGGCCCCGGGTTCGTTTTCCCAATGGCCTTCCATCGCAGCGATCTTCGCCGGTTGGTGCTCGAGCGTGTTGAGGCCGTGGAAGTCGCCCACCACTGCCTGCAGCGGTGCCACCGCCAGCAGCATCCACATGGCCATCGACAGCATCGTGCGCACGGCCGCGCTGTCGCGACCGCGCAGCAGGTGCCAGGCGGCCGAGGCGGCGACCAGCAGGGCCGTCGAGATGAAGGCGGCCAGCACCATGTGCACCAGGCGGTAGGGGAAGGAGGGATTGAAGATCACCGCCAGCCAATCCACCGGCACCACCCGGCCGTCGATGATCTCGAAGCCCGCGGGGGTCTGCATCCAGCTGTTGGAGGCGAGAATCCAGGTCGCAGAGACCAGCGTGCCGAGCGCGACCATTACGGTGGCGAAGAAATGCAGCCCCGGGCCGACGCGCTTCCAGCCGAACAGCATCACACCGAGAAAGCCGGCCTCGAGGAAGAAGGCGGTGAGGACTTCGTAGGCCAGCAGCGGCCCGGTGATGCCACCGGCGAAGGTGGAGAAGACGCTCCAGTTGGTGCCGAACTGGTAGGCCATGACCAGCCCCGACACCACGCCCATGCCGAAATTAACCGAGAATATCTTTGACCAGAAGTGGTAGAGATCGAGGTAAACCTCGCGGCCGGTACGCAGCCAGCACGCTTCAAGCACGGCAAGAAAGCTCGCCAGGCCGATCGTGATCGCCGGAAACACGATGTGAAACGAAATCGTGAATGCAAACTGGATCCGCGCCAGCGTCAGCGCATCGAACATGTCGAGCGTATCCATGTGAAGCCTCTCCGTTCGTCAAGCCAGTGGGGAGCGCAGGCCTGGCCTGCTTGCCGTGCCGGCCGGGCCTGATGATGGCTGCCAGTACAACACTGCCTGCCCGGCAGGAGCAGATTCAGATCACGCAATTTTTCATGGGTACAGATCGGATGGCGTGAGGCTCGACACCAGCAGATAAAGAACATGGAGATGATATGGATTCTGAAGCCGATGCGGCATGACAAATCCAGATCGGAGCATTCTCAAGAGAAAATTGACGGGTGCGCCATCCGGGGGGAAAGGTACCACTGGAGCGCTGTAGGGGCGGCTTCAGCCGCCCGCAGGTGCCAGATCGAAGTCCGCGGGCGGCTGAAGCCGCCCCTACAGCGCATCCACAGCACCCACACACCCCGCAAAGACAAAGCCCCCGGCAGGCGGGGGCTTTGTGGGGTGATGCCGCAGCGGGGGCTGGGTATCAGCGGGCCGGCACCATGATGTCGGCTTCGCCTTCGACCACCACCTTGCCGCGCACGGTGCACACGGTGTCGAACTTGGCCTTGCGCTTCTCGGGGGTGAGTTCCTTGATGGTGCAGCGGGCCACCACGGTGTCGCCGATCTTGACCGGCGCCTTGAACTTGAGGGTCTGGGACAGGTAGATGCAGCCGGGGCCGGGGAACTTGGTGCCGAACACGGTGGAGATGAAGCCTGCCGACAGCATGCCGTGGGCGATGCGGCCGCCGAACATGCTGGCGGCGGCCAGCTCTTCATTGACGTGGACGGGGTTGAAGTCGCCGGTGACGCCGGCAAAGGCGAGGATGTCGGCCTCGGTCACGGTGCGGGCATAGACGCCGCTCTGGCCTACCTGGAGATCCTCGAACTTGCTGCCGTAGAACTCTTCGAAGCTGTTGTTTTGGTCGCTCATGTAACTGTTCCCTTCTTCGTGTGCTGCTAGGGTTGTTGGTCTGACTTCCTGGATTCCCATCCCACGGCCACGACGCCTCTCGTCCGTGGCGTGCCCCATGAGCATACCCGAAAAGCGATGACGGAATTGGTACCGGGGCGCGGGCCCCGGCGGCTGGCTGTCAGACCTCGGCGAGCAGGCCCTGCTTCTCGATGAAGGCGATGATCTCGGCCAGGCCCTGGCCGGTCTTGAGGTTGCTGAAGATGAAGGGCCGTTCGCCGCGCATCTTCTTCGCGTCGCGGTCCATCACCTCGAGGGAGGCGCCGACCAGCGGGGCGAGGTCGATCTTGTTGATGACCAGCAGGTCGCTCTTGGTGATGCCGGGGCCACCCTTGCGGGGGATCTTGTCGCCGGCGGAGACGTCGATCACGTAGAGGGTCAGGTCGGACAGCTCGGGCGAGAAGGTGGCGGCCAGGTTGTCGCCGCCGGATTCGACGAAGATCAGCTCCACATCGGGAAACTTGCGGATCAGCCGGTCCACCGCCTCGAGGTTGATGGAGGCATCCTCGCGGATGGCGGTGTGGGGGCAGCCGCCGGTCTCCACGCCGATGATGCGCTCGGGCACCAGGGCTTCGTTGCGCACCAGGAACTGGGCGTCCTCGGCGGTGTAGATGTCGTTGGTCACCACGCACAGGTCGTACCTGTCGCGCAGGGCCTGGCACAGGGCCAGGGTCAGGGCGGTCTTGCCGGAGCCGACGGGGCCGCCGATGCCGACGCGGAGGGGTTGGCCTTTCATGGGGGAATCCTCTGTCTTTCTGGGTTGTACGGGTTCTGGCTGTATTCAGGCAGCCCTCAGGCAGCCACTAGCCGGCGCCACTGGGCGGCCAGGGCCGGATCGTCGAGCAGGCATTCCAGCTCGGCGGGGTCGGGCCAGGCCGGGTTGGGAAAGTCGAGGGCGCAGGCTTCGGTCATGCTGTGGTGCGGGCGCACCAGCTCGTGGCCCGTGGCGGCCCGGTGGGCGGCGGCAATGCCTTCGGCCATCAGCGCGTCGATGAAGTCCGGGTCGCGGTTGAGCTTGGAGGCGTAGTTGAGCCGGTAACGCGACAGCGGCCCTTCGGCGCGTTCGCCAAGGCGGATGAAGCACACGGTCACCGGCTTGTAGTCGGCCAGCGGGCCTTCCAGCCTGGGCAGCTCGGCCAGCTGGAAGGCGATCCGGTTCACCACGTCGATGGCGCGCAGCTCCTGGGCCAGCGACAGGTTGCCCGACAGCTCGTTGCGCCGGTCGTCCTGGTCGTCGGGGGTCAGCGGGCCGCCGGGGCCACCTTCGTAGGTGTTGGGGTTGATCTGCACCACCCACAGCAGGTCGGGCTTGCAGTTGCGCTGGCGGTTGATGAAGAAGTCGTTGATCGGCGGGTTCTGGGAATACAGCCCGTCCCAGAAGACCCGCCCCTCGCGCTGGCCGGAGCCGTCGCCCTTGTCCACGCTGAGCGGCCGGGCCACGAAAAGCTCGGGGATGCAGGCGCTGGCCAGCAGCTCGTCCAGGCGCAGACCCGCCTCGGGGCTCTCGGGAAAGGTGCGGAAGGCCGACTCCGGCTCGCCGCCGGGATTCACCACATCCACCGCCCCGACGAAGAGATCCAGCCCTTGCCGGCCAGAGAAACGGTCCGCATCGGCCGGCAAACCGACCACCGCACGCATGTCGTCACGCATGCGCTCCTGCACCAGGGACGAGGTGAAGGGCGACGCCGGCAGGCTCACCGCAGGCAGCCAGTTCTGCCAGGCGCTGGCCAGCTGGGTGGCGGCGTTGGTGAAATACTCGCCCCACCACAGGGGCAGCTTGTCCTTCAGCTCCAGGCTGGCCTTGTTGCGGTTCCAGTAGCGCAGCACACGCCGGGCCCCTTCTGCCCAGCTGCCGTCGGGCGCATTGCTCCAGGCCATCGCCGCGGTGATCGCCCCGCCCGAGGTGCCGGAGAGGCCCACCAGGCTGAACCATTTTTCGTCCTCGCCGCGGCGGCGGAAATGCTCGAAGGACAGGAACAGGTAGGCCAGCACGCCGGCGGTGAAGGCCGTGTGCGCGCCGCCCCCCTGGCAGGCGATGCCGAGGCGGGGAGCGTGGGACGGAGACTTGAGGGTCGAAGGCACGGGTGCCTGGCGGGGCTTCTTGGTAGGCATATCGGGATCAGGACCGGAACAGGCGCGAATACTGGGTTTCGTGGCGGGAACTGGCGATCGCCAGGCCGGGCTGGAAATTGGACCAGTTCTCCGGCGCCATGACAATCGCTTTATCCACCTGCTCCGGCACCCGCGCCGACAGATCCGACAGCAGGCGCTGGCCCGCCGCCTGGCCGAGGGGCACGGCCTTCACCGCCGCCATCACCATGTTCTCCAGCCAGGCCCAGGCGTAGCCGGCCAGGGCATCGGCCGGCGCCACCTCCCAGGCCGTCGCCGCCGCCGACCACACGGCGGGAAACACCGGTTCCTCCAGCGCGCGGATGCGTGCCAGCCAGCCCGGCAGGCTGGCAAAGGCCGGCAGATCCACCAGCAGGCGGACCATCGAATAGCCCATCTGCACCGTCTCGGCGCGCAGCTCGGAGGTCTCCCGGCTGGCCAGGGCGCGGGCGTTGAGGTCGGCCACGGCGCCGTCCTCCCCCGCCGCCCAGGCCGCCATCAGCCGCGCCAGCAGGGGCAGCTCGTAGTTGCCGAAAGCCCCGTCCAGCGCATCGCCGATCCATTCGCCCACCTGGGCCTCGGTCTTGACCCGGCCCGCATCGATGATCCACTCCAGGCCCTGGGAATAGGTATAAGCGCCCACCGGCAGCGCCGGGCTGACGAGCTGGAGAAGGCGGATGAGGGGGAGGCTCATGAAAGCGCTTTGGAGGCTTGGCGGTTATGTAGGGGCGACTTCAGCCGCCCACAGGGGGTTGATCAAAGTCCGAGGGCGGCTAAAGCCGCCCCTACCGAGGCGGAGCGGAATCGGTGTCCGAGGGCGACTGAAGCCTTCTGTAGGGGCGGCTTCAGCCGCCCGCAGAGGTTGAATCACGGCAGAGTACCTGATCGGAGTCCGTGGGCGGCTGAAGCCGCCCCTACCGAGGCGGAGCGGAATCGGCGTCCGAGGGCGGCTGAAGCCTTCTGTAGGGGCGGCTTCAGCCGCCCGCAGAGGTTGAATCACGGCAGAGTACCTGATCGGAGTCCGAGGGCGGCTGAAGCCGCCCCTACCGAGGCGGAGCGGAATCGGTGTCCGAGGGCAGCTGAAGCCTTCTGTAGGGGCGGCTTCAGCCGCCCGCAGAGGTTGAATCACGGCAGAGTACCCGATCGGTGTCCGAGGGCGGCTTAAGCCGCCCCTACCGAGGCGGAGCGGAATCGGTGTCCGAGGGCGACTGAAGCCTTCTGTAGGGGCGGCTTCAGCCGCCCGCAGAGGTTGAATCACGGCAGAGTACCTGATCGGCGTCCGAGGGCGGCTGAAGCCGCCCCTACGGCGCGTCCTGCGGTGCCCATGCATCCCGCGCTCACGAGTACTGGTGGATCTTCGCTTCGGTGGCGCCGCGCTCCGCGTGGTGGTGGCCATGGGCGTAGGCGCCGGCTTCCGGCTCGAAGGGCGCGGACAAGGCATGCACCTGGGCGCCGAGGCCGGTCAGCATGGTCTCCAGCACATGGTCGGCCTGGATGCGCAGCCAGCCCTCCCCCACCTGCACCGCCACGTGGCGGTTGCCCAGGTGGTAGGCGGCCCGCGCCAGCGCAAAGGCGTCGGCGCAGCGCGCCTCGAGCAGATCCTCCGGCGCCGAAGCCACCTCGACCACCCGTCCGTCCTGGGCCAGCAGCCGGTCGCCACCGCGCAGGATGGTGCCCCGCGGCAGGAACAGGCCCACCTCCTCCCCATCCGCCAGCCGCGTGCGCAGCCGGCTCTTGGTGCGGGCATCGAAGTTGAGTTCAAGGCGTGCTGCGGGGGCGGCGTCGCCGGTGTAGAGGGATTCGATGAGGAGCAAGGTTCGGGTTTCCTATCTGTATTTGTCGAGAATCATGTTCTTGCGGATCGATGCGTAAATCTTCCCGGCTCCCAGCCCCACCATGGCACCAAACACCAGCAAAAGAGGCAGCGGAGCCCCATGGGCACTGTGCGTCAGCACAAACAACATGAAGAGCCCAAGAACCACTAAGGCCAAACCCAGTATCGCGTCATGCACCACGCTCCTTGGCCACGCCCCGGTCCAGAAGTCCGTCCCGGGTGCGATCCACGCCAGCAAGCCGGGCATCGGTCCATCCGCATCCTTCAGCAAGGCCTTGACGTTCGACCACTCCCCGGCCTGAACCTTCGTCGGGCTGGCGATCGAGAACTCGCGTTTGCCATCGAATTCGACGGAGAAGTGCCAGCGCTTGTTTCCCGGCGCCACGTCAAAGATCCGCAATCGCTTCAAAGTCACAACGGTCACATTTGTCATAGTGACCGGAAGTCTAGAACAGGAAGTACCTCTGGGCCATCGGCAGCACGCTGGCCGGTTCGCAGGTGAGGATCTCGCCTGCAGCGCGGACTTCGTAGGTTTCGGGGTCGACGCTGATCTCGCCCTGCCAGTCGTTGTGGATCATCGAGGCCTTGGTCACGCTGCGGATGCCGCGCACGGCTTCGAGGGGCTTGGCGAGGCGCAGGTTGTCGAGGGCGCCGCTGGCCAGGGCGGTCTGGGAGACGAAGGTGAGGGAGGTCTGCAGGCCGCCGGCGAAGGCGCCGAACATCGGGCGGTAGTGCACCGGCTGGGGCGTCGGGATGGAGGCGTTGGCGTCGCCCATGGCGGCCGCGGCGATCATGCCGCCCTTGAGGATGAGGCTGGGCTTGACGCCGAAGAAGGCCGGCTTCCAGATCACCAGGTCGGCCAGCTTGCCCGGCTCGATGGAGCCCACCACGTGGCCGATGCCGTGGGTGATGGCCGGGTTGATGGTGTATTTGGCGATGTAGCGCTTGGCCCGGAAGTTGTCGCTGCGGGCCGTGTCGCCGGCCAGGGCGCCGCGCTGCACCTTCATCTTGTGGGCGGTCTGCCAGGTGCGGATGATCACCTCGCCGACCCGGCCCATGGCCTGGGAATCGGACGAGAACATGGACAGGGCACCGATGTCGTGCAGGATGTCCTCGGCGGCGATGGTCTCGCGGCGGATGCGGCTTTCGGCGAAGGCCACGTCCTCGGCGATGGCCGGGTCCAGGTGGTGGCACACCATCAGCATGTCGAGGTGCTCGTCGATGGTGTTGACGGTGTAGGGCCGGGTCGGGTTGGTGGAGCTGGGCAGCACGTTGGGCAGGCCGGCCAGCTTGACGATGTCCGGCGCATGGCCGCCGCCGGCGCCTTCGGTGTGGAAGGTGTGGATACTGCGGCCCTTGAAGGCGGCGGCGGTGGTTTCGACGAAGCCGGACTCGTTGAGGGTGTCGGAGTGGATGGCGACCTGGATGTCCATCTCCTCGGCCACCGTCAGGCAGTTGTCGATGGCCGCCGGGGTGGTGCCCCAGTCTTCGTGCAGCTTGAGGCCGATGACGCCGGCCTCCACCTGCTCGCGCAGGGGGTCGGGCAGGCTGGCGTTGCCCTTGCCCAGGAAGCCCAGGTTCATCGGGAAGGCGTCCGCCGCCTGCAGCATGCGGGCGATGTGCCAGGGGCCGGGGGTGCAGGTGGTGGCGTAGGTGCCGGTGGCCGGGCCGGTGCCGCCGCCGATCATGGTGGTGACGCCGCTCATCAGGGCCTCTTCGATCTGCTGCGGGCAGATGAAGTGGATGTGGGTGTCGATGCCGCCGGCGGTGACGATCATGCCTTCACCGGCAATGATCTCGGTGGCGGCGCCGATGGCGATGGTGACACCCGGCTGGATGTCCGGGTTGCCGGCTTTGCCGATGGCGCTGATGCGGCCGTTCTTGATGCCGATGTCGGCCTTGACGATGCCCCAGTGGTCGACGATCAGGGCGTTGGTGATGACCGTGTCGGCCACTTCGGCGGCCAGGCGCTGGCCCTGCCCCATGCCGTCGCGGATCACCTTGCCGCCGCCGAACTTCACTTCCTCGCCGTAGATGGTGAAGTCCTTCTCGACCTCGATCCACAGCTCGGTGTCGGCCAGGCGCACCCGGTCGCCCACCGTGGGGCCGAACATTTCCGCGTAGGCGCGGCGGGAGATCTTTGCCATATCTGAACTCCTGGAAAACCTGTGATGGGGCGCATGGCCCCGGGAATACGCACGGCGGCTGGAACGATGCAGGGGCGGCTTCAGCCGCCCTCGGACGCGGCTCAAGGAACCGTGCCCATACTGCGGACCGCGGGCGGCTGAAGCCGCCCCTACAGGCCCCCACAGGCCCCTACTACAGCGCGCCCATCACCTGTGCGTTGAAGCCGAACACCTTGCGGTCGCCGCCCAGGGCCACCAGCTCGACGCTGCGGGTCTGGCCGGGCTCGAAGCGCACGGCGGTGCCGGCGGCGATGTTGAGGCGGTAGCCCCGTGCAGCGGCCCGGTCGAAGTCGAGCGCCGCGTTGGTTTCGGCAAAGTGGTAGTGGGAGCCCACCTGGACCGGCCGGTCGCCGGTGTTGGCGACCACCAGGGTCAGGGTCGGGCGGCCGACGTTGAGCTCCAGCTCGCCGTCGAGGGTGTCGATTTCACCGGGGATCATGCGTGCTCCTCAAACAATCGGCTGGTGGACGGTGACCAGCTTGGTGCCGTCCGGGAAGGTGGCTTCCACCTGGATCTCGGGGATCAGCTCGGGCACGCCCTCCATCACGTCGGCGCGGCCCAGCAGGGTGGTGCCGTAGTGCATCAGCTCGGCCACGGTCTGGCCGTCGCGGGCGCCCTCCAGCAGGGCGGCGCTGATGTAGGCCACCGCCTCGGGGTAGTTGAGCTTGAGGCCGCGGGCCTTGCGCCGCTCGGCCACCAGGCCGGCGGTGAAGATCAGCAGCTTGTCTTTTTCGCGGGGGGTCAGTTCCATGCGGAATCCCTTTCTGTTCGGTCGTATCGGGCGGGCACCAGGCGCGCCGCAGATGATAGGGGCGGCGCCGTCTGCCGGCCATCCGCCCCGGCCAATATCATGTATGCCAGATTCGCGGCACCTCCGCGGCCCGCCCCGCCAGGACCGGGCGCAGTGCGGCCCACAGGGCGACGAACCAGGCGCGGGCGGGTTCCGCCGCAGGCCCCAGGTAGCGCGCCACCAGCAGACCGGGCAGGCGCGTCACGCCGCCCTCGCCCACTGTCGGGCGGATCTCGCGGCAGGCCTCGAGCAGGCCCGCCTCGATCGCCTCCGAGGCCACCAGCAGGGTGCCGGTGACCGGCTGCCCGGCCAGGCCCACCGGGGATTCGAGCAGGCGCGAGCCCCCCTGGATGAGGCCCTGCTCGCTCCAGATCAGGCGGCCGTCCCGCTCGATGCGCGAGGCCATGCCCAGGCTGCCCCGTTCCAGCCGCTCGCCCGACGCGGTGCGCCCCAGGCACAGCAGATCCAGGCCGATGTAGCAGGCATCGCCGGCCAGCCGCACCCGGGTTTCGGTCGCGCCGCGGACCCGGTCGAAGACGATGCTCTCCTGGGGCAGCCATTCCAGGGCTCCGCCTGCCGCGACCTCGAAATCCAGCATCTGGGTGGCCAGCGGGCCATTGCTGCGATACCACTTGCCGGCCCCCGGCGTGGTGACCAGCGCATGGGCCCCCTCGCCCACACGCACCTGCACGGTCAGCGCATCGCCCCCGGCAATGCTGGCCGGGGGATGCAGCATCAGGGCGTGGCAGACCGCCGGGCCTTCGGGATAGAGGGCCTTCTGCACCCGAAGAGGGCCTTCGTGGCGCCTATGCACCAAAAAGGTGCCACCTCCGGAGCGAGACTCGAAGCCAAGCTCCAGCCGGGCGCACCAATTCCGGGCGTGATTGTTCGACAAATCAGCGGCCTCGGAGGACCGACCCACATCAGGGGAAGAAAGCGTCACCAACATGGGGCATCAAGCAGCAAGAGGCGTGCCGGGGCGCGCGGTCACGGCGCCGGTGTCCGCTCCTCCCCTCACACCGACAGCATCTCCCGCACCTTGTTGGCCTCCATCTCCTCGCCCTTGCCGGCGCTGATGATCTCGCCGCGTTCCATCAGCAGGTAGTGGTCGGCCAGGGAGCGGGCGAAGTCGTAGTACTGCTCGACCAGCAGGATGGCCATTTCGCCGGTCTCGGCGAGGGCGCGGATGGCGCGCTCGATGTCCTTGATGATGGACGGCTGGATGCCTTCGGTGGGCTCGTCGAGGATCAGCAGCTTGGGGCCCGGAGCGAGCGCGCGGCCGATGGCGAGCTGTTGCTGCTGGCCGCCGGAGAGGTCGCCGCCGCGACGCCGCATCATCTGCTTGAGCACCGGGAACATCTCGAAGATGCGGGTCGGCACCTCGGCGCTGGCGGGCCGGGTGGCGAGGCCCATCAGCAGGTTCTCCTCGACGGTCAGGCGGGGGAAGATCTCGCGCCCCTGGGGCACGTAGCCGATGCCCGCACGCACCCGGCCGTAGCTGGGGGCGCGGGTGATCTCGGTGCCATCCAGGGTGATGCTGCCGGTGGCGGCGGGCACCAGGCCCATGAGGGTCTTGAGCAGGGTGGTCTTGCCCACCCCGTTGCGCCCGAGCAGGGTGGTGACCTTGCCCATCGGCACCTCGAAGCTGAGGTTGCGCAGGATGTGGGAGCCGCCGTAATACTGGTTGAGGTTGGTGACGGTGAGCATGGTTGGCCTCGTTTCGATTGTTCGGTGGGGCGATGCAGGGGCGTGTAGGGGCGGCTTCAGCCGCCCTCAGGCGCCCACAGGCGCCCGATCGGAGTCCGCGGGCGGCTGACGCCGCCCCTGCATCCCGCGAGCCTCAGCGGCCCAGGTAGACCTCGATGACCCGCGGGTCGGCCTGCACGGTGGCGAGGTCGCCCTCGGCCAGCACCGCGCCTTCGCACAGCACGGTGACCTTGCCGCCCAGGGCTTCGACGAAGGCCATGTCGTGTTCAACGACCATCAGCGAGTGCTTGCCCTTGAGGCTGACGAAGAGCTCGGCGGTGCGCTCGGTCTCGTCATCGGTCATGCCGGCGACGGGCTCGTCGAGGAGCAGCAGCTTGGGGTCCTGCACCAGCAGCATGCCGATCTCCAGCCACTGCTTCTGGCCGTGGGAGAGCAGCCCGGCGGGCCGGTCGGCCTGGTCGGCCAGGCGGATCTGCTTGAGGGTGTCGGAGATCTTGTCCAGGTCGTCGCCGAACAGGCGGGCGAACAGGCTCTTGTTGACCCGCTTGTCGGTCTTGAGGGCCAGCTCCAGGTTCTCGAACACGCTGTGGTTCTCGAACACGGTGGGCTTCTGGAACTTGCGGCCGATGCCGGTGTGGGCGATCTGCGGCTCGGTCAGGCGGGTCAGGTCGATGGTCTGGCCGAAGAAGGCCTTGCCGGAGTCCGGCCGGGTCTTGCCGGTGATGACGTCCATCATGGTCGTCTTGCCGGCGCCGTTGGGGCCGATGATGCAGCGCAGCTCGCCGGCGTCGATCTGCAGCGACAGCTTGTTGAGGGCGCGGAAGCCGTCGAAGCTGACCGTGATGTCGTCCAGGTAGAGCATGACCCCGTGGGACAGGTCGAGCTCGCCGGGCTTGAGCACGTGGCTGGTGCTGGCGCCGCCGTCCCAGCCCTCTTTCTGGCCGTCCGCGGGGGCATTGCGGGAGATGGAAGATTCAACGCGCATCTCAGGCTCCTTTGGCCACGGTGGCGGCAGCGCCGCCGGGCATCTTGGCATCGGCGGCGGCCGGCGCACGGGGCGCCGCCACGCTGGCCCGGGCCTCGGCCAGGGCGGCCTTCTCGGCCTTGCGGGCCTTGATTTTGGCCCACAGCCCGACCACGCCCTGGGGCAGGTAGAGGGTGACCAGGATGAACAGCAGGCCCAGGAAGAACAGCCAGTATTCCGGGAAGCTGGTGGTGAACCAGGTCTTCGAGAGATTGACGATGCCGGCCCCGAAGACCGGCCCGATCAGGGTGCCACGCCCGCCCACGGCCACCCAGATGGCGATCTCGATGGAGTTGGCGACGGACATCTCCGACGGGTTGATGATGCCCACCTGGGGCACGTACAGAGCCCCCGCCAGGCCGCACAGCATGGCCGACAGCGTCCAGATGAACAGCTTGTAGTGGAGCGGGTTGTAGCCGATGAACATGACCCGGTTCTCGGCGTCGCGGATGGCCGTGAGCACCTTGCCGAACTTGGAGGCGATCAGCGCCTTGCCCAGCACGATGGTGGCCAGCAGCAGGCTCACCGACAGGCCGAACAGCACCACCCGGGTTTCCGGCGCGGTGATGGAATAACCGAGGATGCGCTTGAAGTCGGTGAAGCCGTTGTTGCCGCCAAAGCCCGTCTCGTTGCGGAAGAAGAAGAGCATGGCCGCGTAGGTGAGGGCCTGGGTGATGATCGAGAAATACACCCCCTTGATCCGCGAACGGAAGGCGAAGTAGCCAAAGATGAAGGCGATCACGCCGGGCACCGCCATGGCCAGCAGCAGGCACCACAGGAAGCTGTCGGTGCCGGCCCAGTACCAGGGCAGTTCCTTCCAGTCGAGGAAGACCATGAAGTCCGGCAGGTCGCTCTGGTAGCTGCCCTCGCGGCCGATCTGGCGCATCAGGTACATGCCGAAGCTGTAGCCGCCCAGGGCGAAGAACAGGCCATGGCCGAGGGACAGGATGCCGCCGAAGCCCCAGATCAGGTCCATCGCCACCGCCACCACTGCGTAGCAGAGGATCTTGCCGAGCAGGGTGATGGCGTAGGTGGAGACGTGCAGCGGATGGCTCTCGGGCAGCATCAGGTGGGCCAGGGGCACCCCGACCCAGGCCACCAGGGCCACCGCGGCGATCGCCAGCCAGCCCTTGGGGCCGAGGCCGGCCACCAGTCTCATGCTTGCAGGTGTGCGCATTGTCGGGCTCCGTGTATCAGTCGACGAACCGGCCCTTGAGGGCGAACAGCCCCTGGGGTCGCTTCTGGATGAAGATGATGATGAAGACCAGCACCAGGATCTTGGCGATCACCGCGCCGGCCCAGCCTTCGAGGAACTTGGTGACCACCCCCAGCCCGAGGGCCGCCCACACGGCACCGGCGAGCTGCCCCACCCCGCCGAGCACCACCACCATGAAGGAGTCGACGATGTAGCCCTGGCCCATGTCCGGCCCCACGTTGGCGATCTGCGACAAGGCCACCCCGCCCAGCCCGGCGATGCCGGAGCCGATGCCGAAGGCCAGGGTGTCGATGCGCGCGGTGGGCACGCCCACGCATCCGGCCATCGGGCGGTTCTGGGTGACGGCGCGGACGAACATGCCGAGGCGGGTCTTGTTCATCATCAGCCACACCACCAGCAGCACGAAGCCGGAGAAGGCCACGATGACCAGGCGGTTCCAGGGCAGCGACAGGTTGTCGGCCAGTTGCACCCCGCCGGACATCCAGGCCGGGTTGGCCACTTCCACGTTCTGCGCGCCGAAGAGCAGGCGGGCCGCCTGGATCAGCACCAGGGACAGGCCCCAGGTGGCCAGCAGGGTCTCCAGCGGACGGCCGTAGAGGTGGCGGATCACCGCGCGCTCCATCGCCATGCCCACCGCGGCGGCCACGAAGAAGGCCACCGGCACCGCCGCCAGCACGTAGTAATCGACAAACTCCGGAAACCTGGCCCGGAACAGGGCCTGCATGGCATAGGCGGAATAGGCGCCGACCATCAGCAGCTCGCCGTGGGCCATGTTGATGACGCCCATCACCCCGTAGGTGATGGCCAGGCCGAGGGCGGCGAGCAGCAGGATCGAGCCGAGGGAGATGCCGGTGAAGATCTGGCCGGCGGTGTCGCTCCAGGCCAGCCGGCCGTCGATGGCCTTGATGGCGGTCTGGGCGGCCAGGCGCACCTTCTCGTCGGGTTCGACGAAGTCCTCGCCCTGCTTGTCGAGCAGGCCCAGCAACAGGGCCTTGACCGCCGGGCTGGCGGATCCGCCCAGCTCCTGGACGGCCTTCAGGCGCACCGTGGCGTCCGGGCTGCCGAGGCTGGCCTGGGCATGCAGGCGCACCAGGATGTCCTTGATCACCGGGTCCTGCTCGTGGGCCAGGGCTTTGTCGAGCAGCGGCATCAGCACCGCACCGTCGCCCATGTCGGCGAGGAGCAGCCTGGCGGCGGCCAGGCGCTCGGCGGTGTCGGTGGAGAACAGGCGCAGGGCGGCCAGGGCACCGTCCACCTGCTGGCGCAGGCTGTTGTTGAGGCTGATGGATTCAGGATTGGCCGGGGCCGGCTTGAGCGCCGCCCCGCTGGCCGCATCCAGCACTTGGTCGCCCGCGACGATGAGCAGGCGTTCGCCGGCCACGGCCACCGCGTCGTCGGACAGGGCCTTGAGCAGGCGCTGCGCATCAGCGTCATCGCCAGCCGCGGCGAGGCCCGCCACGGCGGCCTGCTTCGCATCGAAATCATCGGAGGCCAAGCCCTTGAGGATGGCCGGGTCCAGCGCTGCGCCGGCGCTTCCGGCCCACAGGGCGGCAACCAGGCACAACAGCGAGAGTATTCGTTTCATGGGTGTTCCCCGGATACGGGTGGTGTAGGGGCGGCGTCAGCCGCCCGCGGACTTCGATCTGGCACCTTTGGGCGGCTGCAGCCGCCCCTACACGGCCCCTAAAAGCCTGCTACAGGTCCACCGCTTACAGCTTCTGCTTGCCTTCGTTGCCCGGGATGAAGGGGCTCCAGGGCTGGGCGCGGATCGGGCCCTTGGTCTTCCAGACGGTGTTGAACTGGCCGTCGGCCTTGATCTCGCCGATGAAGACCGGCTTGTGCAGGTGGTGGTTGGTCTCGTCCATCTTCAGGGTGAAGCCGGACGGGGCCTTGAAGGTCTGGCCGGCCATGGCGGCGATGACCTTGTCGGTGTCGGTGGACTTGGCCTTCTCGACGGCCTGGGCCCACATGTGGATGCCGACATAGGTGGCCTCCATCGGGTCGTTGGTGACCACCGACTCGGCCTTCGGCAGCTTGGCCTTCTTGGCCCAGTCGCGGTACATCTTGATGAACTTGTCGTTCTCGGGGTTCTTCACCGACATGAAGTAGTTCCAGGCCGCCAGGTGGCCGACCAGCGGCTTGGCATCGACGCCGCGCAGCTCCTCCTCACCCACCGAGAAGGCCACCACCGGCACGTCCTTGGCCTTCAGGCCGGCGTTGCCCAGTTCCTTGTAGAAGGGCACGTTGGAGTCGCCGTTGATGGTGGAGATCACCGCCGTCTTCTTGCCCTCGCCGGCGAACTTCTTGATCTTGGCGATGATGGTCTGGTAGTCCGAGTGACCGAAGGGGGTGTACTCCTCCATGATGTCCTCGTCCTTCACGCCCTTGCTGTGCAGGAAGGCGCGCAGGATCTTGTTGGTGGTCCGCGGATAGACGTAGTCGGTGCCCAGCAGCACGAAGCGCTTGGCGGAACCGCCTTCCTTGCTCATCAGGTATTCCACCGCCGGGATGGCCTGCTGGTTGGGCGCGGCACCGGTGTAGAAGACGTTCTTCTCGAGCTCTTCGCCTTCGTACTGCACCGGGTAGAAGAGCAGGCCGTTGAGTTCCTTGTAGACCGGCAGCACCGACTTGCGGGACACCGAGGTCCAACAGCCGAAGGTCACCGCGACCTTGTCCTGGGACAGCAGCTGGCGGGCCTTTTCGGCGAACTTGGGCCAGTCGGAGGCCGGATCCACCACCACCGGCTCGAGCTTCTTGCCGAGCACGCCGCCCTTGGCGTTGATTTCCTCGATGGTCATCAACGCGGTTTCCTTGAGGGCGGTCTCGGAGATCGCCATGGTGCCGGACAGGGAATGCAGGATGCCCACCTTGATGGTGTCGGCGGCGTAGGCGCTGGCGGACAGGCCACCGATGGCGGCGATGGAGGCGGAGAGTACGGCGGCCTTGATGAAGGAACGGCGGTTTTGCATCGAAGACTCCTTGGTCAGTGGTTTCGGTGTAATGCGGTGCAGCAATGGAGCGCAGGTTACGGAGCCCTTCCCTGCGCCGGAATACGTCAGATTGCGTAGGTGCTGCGTAGTCCGCACGGCGCGGGCCGGGGTCGGCTAGAATCAGCGCGTTCCCAATCTCCCTTCACCACCATGTCCCACCCCGATCCGGCCGAAGTCGAACGTCTTCTGAAGGGCATCAGCATTCCGCCCCGCCCCGAAGTCCTGGCCCGCCTGCAGAAGGAGATCGAGTCACCCAACATGTCCCTGACGGCGGTGGCCCAGATCATCACCAGCGATGTGGCCCTGTCTGCCGCCGTGGTGAAGGTGGCGAACTCCCCGGGCTTCGGCCTGAGCCGCAAGGTCACCACGGTGCAGCAGGCCATTCCGGTGCTGGGCTCCCGCACCTTGTCCAACCTGGTCGCCGGCATCACGCTGCGCAACAGCCTGTCGGCGAGCACGGTGCGCCTCGACCGCTTCTGGGACTCGAGCCTGCGCAATGCCCAGCTGTGCGCCCGCCTGACCCGCGAGTTCCGCGGCGTGCCGGCCGAGCACGCCTACACCTTCGGGCTGTTCCACGACTGCGGCATCGCCGTGCTGATGCAGCGCTTTCCCGACTACCGGGAAACCCTGCAGCTGGCCAACAGCGACCCCGACCGCCCCTTCACCGAAGTCGAGGAATCGCGCCATGCCACCCACCACGCGGTGATCGGCTACCTGCTGACCCGCAACTGGGGCCTGCCGGAGGACATCAGCCAGGCGACCTTGCTGCATCACGACCTGAGCATCTTCGAGGGCAATGCCGATGCCACGGCGGCCCGTTGCAGGACCCTGGTGTCCCTGGCCGCCCTGGCCGGCAGCTTCGTGGGCAGCTTCATGCGCATGAACGAGGACTCCACCTGGACCCGCGGCCGCTCCGCGGTGATGGCCCACCTGGGGCTGGGCGAGAACGACTTCCACGACCTGCGCGAGATGGCCTTCGAACTGCTCGAGCAGCTCTGAGCCCGGCCCCGCCACGCCTGCCCATGCATCCTGCGGTCCTCCCGATCTACCCCGTCAGCGCAATCCGCGATCTCGAGGCCCTGGCCATTCCCGGTGCCGTGCCCCCACTGATGGAGCGGGCTGGTGAGGCGGCCGCGGGGCTTGCCCTGCCCCTGCTGAGGGCGCCCGCGACGGTGCTGATCGCCTGCGGCCCAGGCAACAACGGTGGCGACGGCTTCGTGATGGCCCGCCTGCTGCGCGCCGCCGGGCACCATGTCCAGACCGCCTTCGCCGCCGACCCCGGACGCCTGCCTGCCGATGCCGCGGCTGCCCATGCCGCCTGGCTGGCCGCCGGCGGCGAGACGCTGCCCGAGCTGCCACCGCCCCCGCCCGGCGGCTGGGCACTGGTGGTGGATGCCCTCTTCGGCATCGGCCTGCAGCGTCCCCTGGAAGGCCGTTACGCGGCATGGATCGACTACCTGAATGCCCAGCCCTGCCCACGCCTGGCCCTGGACATCCCCAGCGGCCTCGACGCGGACACCGGCCGTTGCCTCGGCCCCTGCTTCGCCGCCAGCCACACGCTCAGCTTCATCGCCCTGAAGCCGGGACTGCTGACCCTCGACGGACCGGACCAGTGCGGCCACGTCCAGGTGGCGGCGCTCGGCCTTGATCCGGAAGCCCTGTTGCCGGCCCCCGGCCACAGCATCACGCCGGGACTGTTCGAGACCCGCCTGAAGCCGCGCCGCCGCAATTCCCACAAGGGCAGCCATGGCGACGTGGCGGTGATCGGCGGCGCCCCCGGCATGGTCGGCGCGGCGCTGCTGGCCGGGCGGGCGGCTGCCTGCCTGGGTGCCGGACGGGTGCTGGTCGGCCTGCTCGACCCCAGCGCACTGAGCGTGGATCCCCTGCGCCCCGAGCTGATGTTCCGCACGGCCGCCGGCCTGCTGCAGGGCCCGCTGCCCAGCAGCCTGGTGGTCGGCCCCGGCCTCGGCCAGTCGGACAGCGCCGCCGGCCTTGTGGACCAGGCCATCGCCCTGCCGGCCCCCCTCCTCCTCGACGCCGATGGCCTCAATCTGCTGGCCCTGTCAGCCCCCCGCCAGGAGGCCCTCGCCCGTCGCCAGCACCCGACGCTGCTCACGCCCCACCCCGCGGAGGCGGCCCGGCTGCTGGCCTGCACCACCGCCGAGGTGCAGGCCGACCGCATCGCCGCCGCACGACGGATCGCCCGGCGCCTGCAGGCCTGGGTGGTGCTGAAAGGCTGCGGCAGCATCGTCGCAGCCCCGGACGGCGCCTGGTGGATCAATACCAGCGGCAACCCTGCCATGGCCACGGCCGGCATGGGTGATGTGCTGAGCGGGCTTGTCGGGACCCTGCTGGCCGGCGGCTGGAGTGCCGGCGAGGCGTTGCTGGCGGGCGTGCATCTGCATGGCTGCGCTGGCGATCACCTGAGCGCCGTGCTCAACATCGATTCAGGGCTGCTGGCCGACGAAATGTCCGCTGCGGCCCGCCATTGCTTCAACGCCTGGATCCGCCCGCCCACCATGAGGGACACGGAAGCGTGGGGCGGCCCGGCGTTTTCCTGAGCCCAATTCTGTCCGAACCCACTTCGTGAATCCTCCGCAACGCCCGCTGCTCGGGGCCGGCCTGGCCATGGTCGCCCTCACCTTGTTCGTACTCCTGGACGCCACCGCCAAACATCTGAGCAGCCGCTACCCGGTGCCCCTGCTGATCTGGGCGCGCTATACGGTGCATCTGGCCTTGATGCTGGTGCTGCTCGGCCCCCGCCTGGGCAACCGCCTGTACCGCACCCGCCGGCCCGCACTGCACCTGCTGCGCGCCGTCCTGCTGCTCGGCACCAGCCTGTGCGGCCTGGCAGCGTTCAACCGCCTGCCCCTGGCCGAGGCCACTGCAGTGATCTTCGCCTCGCCGGTCATCGTCGTGCTGCTGGCCCGCCCCCTGCTCGGCGAGCGGATCGGCCCCTGGCGCAGCACCGCCGTGGTGATGGGCTTCGCAGGGGTCCTGCTGGTCGCCCGGCCGGGCGGCGGCCTCGGCCCGGAAGGCATCGCCTTCGCCCTGGCGGCAGCCGTGTTCTACGCGATTTACCAGATCCTCACCCGCAAGATGTCACGGACGGAGAGCCCGGTGACCCTGCTCTTCCACACCGCGCTCACCGGCAGCGTGGTCATGAGCGCCGCCCTGCCCGGCTTGGATCACGGCCCTGCGCCCGATACCCGTGAATATCTCCTCTTCCTGGCCATGGGCACCCTGGCCGCCACGGCCCATTTCCTGCTGACCAAGGCCTTCCGGGAAGCCCCTGCCTCCCTGCTGTCGCCCATGCTCTACGTGCAGATCGTGTGGGCCACCCTGTTCGGCTGGCTGGTCTTCGGCCAGGTGCCGGACGCGATCGCCCTCGCCGGCATGGCGGTGATCGGCGTGGCCGGCATCCTCATCGCCGTGGACGGGCGCCGCAGCAGCCGGCCCGGGCCGGTCGGCTGAAGGAGGAAGTGAGTCAGCGGGCCTTCAGCGCCTCGACCGCAGGGGGATAGCCCCCTGCCGCCGCTGCCTTCAACCAGCGCAAGGCCTCGACCGGATCCCGCGGCTGCCCGACCCCGGTATCCAGCATGACCGACAGGGCATATCCGGCCTCGCTCTCCCCCGCCGCCGCCGCACGGCGAAAAAGCCGCGCCGCCTCATCGAGGTTCCGGGGTACGCCCCGCCCCGCCTCATGCAACCAGGCCAGCCGGGTCATCCCGCGTGCGTCCCCCTCATCCGCCAAACCCTGGTAGGCCGCCACCGCATCGGCGAGGTTGCCGTCGGCCTCCAGGCGACGCGCCTCGGCCAGTCGTCGCTCACGGGGCCCGAGTGGCACCTGCCTGCGCCCGTCGAGCACGGCGAGCTGGGTCGCCGCCTCCTCGTCCCCCATCTCTGCTGCCAGCACGAGCCAGCGCCGCGCCGCCGCCGGGTCGGCCGCTCCCAGCCGGTTGCCCTGCAGGGAGATCCCCAGGCGCAGGGCCGCGTTGCGACTGCCGGCCAACGCCGCCTGCTCGTAGCGGCGGCGCGCCTCCATGGCATCCCGAGGCTCGCCCAGCCCGTCTTCGGCCAGGATCCCCAGGTTGAACCAGGCCTCCCCCATGCCCCGCTCCGCAAGCGCCGTCCAGATCTGGTGAGCCTCGGCGTAGTGGGCCATCTTGAACTCCGCGTAGCCCTTGTACAGCCCGATCGCCGGCTTGCGGATCACGTCGGCCAGTTCGTCGCCGCCGAGCAGCTCCGCGTGGGTCATGGGGGCTGCCAGGATCAGCAGGAAGGCTGCAATCTGCCTGCAGCGGGTCGATACATGTGCCATCTGGTCTCCGTTGAAGTTGTACAGCCCGCGCACGCGGACTCCCTAAAGCGGAGCGGCGTGAACAGCACCTGACTGAGCCTGCATGGTGTCAGGAAACGGGCGGCACTGAGGAGCAATACAGAAAACAGCAAATATTCCTCAAATTTTCTTGACACACCCCAGGTCGTTAACTATAATGCGTGCTCATCACCTGCCGGGCGGTTAACTCAGCGGTAGAGTGCCACCTTCACACGGTGGAAGCCACTGGTTCGATCCCAGTACCGCCCACCAAATTCAGGATGAAGATGGTTTCAATTTCTTCATTCAATAAAAAAGGCGCCTTCGGGCGCCTTTTTTATTTTTCTTTATTCGCCCCCCCTTCTGCGCAATAGCAGACAGGGCGACAGATCACCGCCCCGCCTTCTCCGCTTGACGCCCACCATGCCACACAGGCGCAATAGCGAAAGGCCGACAGCCAATACCGCCCGCCCCGCCGCCCACCCGGACAAAAGCCCATCGCAAGAAACCGACGGACAGGCGCGCGCACCGCTCGCCCCCCAGGCAGGAATACCGGAGCCTAATGGTGCCGGGGCGAGTGCCGGGGTGGCGCCAGAATGAACGGCGCGAACAAGGCAATCCGGCACAGACCTCAACTCCTCTGCGCATGAGTCCGGGCAGCAGGGCAAATCCCCGGCCATCTCGCGGCACAAGAGAAGAAGAGAAGAAAAGAAGGACCGGCAAACCCGCAACACAAGGAAGGGGCACACACCCGCCACAAAGCACGCGGAGCAAGGCACATCAAACCCACGGGCACGGCAGGCGTAGCAATAGACAGCGCAATCCGGAGATCCAAAACAAAAAAGCCACTCTTTCGAGTGGCTTTTTCGCGGGATTTGTGGTCGGGGAAAGAGGATTCGAACCTCCGGCCCCTGCGTCCCGAACGCAGTGCTCTACCAGGCTGAGCTATTCCCCGACGCTTATTTGAAAGATCTTATCGATCAATCAACACAACCGAGTCGCACATTATATTTACTGTTCAACTCTTTGTAAAGCTTTTTGCACTTGAATTACCGGGCAACAAAACCGCCTGCCTCAATACTTTCGTGCAACAGCGAACTTTGACAATTCTATCAATGATTCCCTGAAAATGGAAGGGGGTAATGCAGAAAGCGCCTCAAGCGCCAATTGCGCTTCAGCTTCCGCAACCCGCCGGGTTTCCTCGAGCGCACCCGTTGCGCGAATAGCCGCGAGCACCGCCGGGAAATCATCGCGACCGCCGCTCTCGATTGCCTTGCGAACACATGCCGCCTGCTCGGGATTGCCGTGCTTCATCACGTGAATCAGCGGCAGGGTCGGTTTGCCCTCGGCGAGGTCGTCACCAATATGCTTGCCGGTATCAGCTTCCTCGCCGGAATAATCGAGCACGTCGTCGATCAGCTGGAAAGCGGTGCCGATATGCATGCCGAAGGCAGCCAGCTTATCCTCGAGCTCCTCGCCGACATTTCCGAGAATGCCACCCAGGCGGGCCGCCGCTTCAAAAAGCTTGGCGGTCTTGTAACGGATCACGCGGAGATAACCCTCCACCTCCACATCCGCATCATGGCAATTGAGGAGCTGCAGGACCTCGCCCTCGGCAATCACGTTGGTGGCGTCGGCAAGAACCCGCATCACCTTCATGTTGTCCGCGCCGACCATCATCTGGAATGCCCGGGAATACAGGAAGTCACCGACGAGGACAGAGGCAGCGTTGCCGAACATGGCATTGGCCGTCTTGTTGCCACGCCGGAGTTCGGACTCGTCCACCACGTCGTCATGGAGCAGGGTCGCGGTATGGATGAATTCCACCACCGCAGCCAATTCGCGGTGATAGCTGCCCGTATAGCCGGCAGCGCCGGCGGTGAAGAGCACCATGGCGGGACGCAGGCGTTTGCCGCCGCTGCCGATGATGTACTCGGCCACCTGGCGGATAAGCACCACGTCGGAGTAGAGGCGATCCCTGATGACGGCGTCGAGCGCCTTCATGTCTTCGGCGATCGGCGCGTAAAGCTGCGAGAGAGACAAGGCAATGCCCAGACTAGAAAAAACGCGATGTTAGGGGGCTTGGCGGACTCCCGTCAAGGTGGCTGGATCAATGCAATTCTTGCAGTCTTCAGGGCGGAATGCTCATCGGATGAGATCGGGGCGATCCGAGAACACCCCTGTCACGCCCCAGGCCTTCAGCTGCCTGGCGTCCAGGGCATCGTTGACGGTGTAGACCAGCACGTGGAGCCCAGCAGCACGCGCTTGCCGGACATGCTCGGGGCGCAGCCCCTGCCGCCCCAGATTGAGCCCGTGACAACCGAGCTCCAACGCACGGGCCTGCGCTGCCAGCGAATAGGCCTCGACCAGCAAGGCGCGTGGCAGATCCGGGACACGCTGCGCAGCGGCCTCCAGGGCGTCGGCCGAGAAGGAGGACAGGAGCACCTCCACGTCCGGCGCCCGACGCGCGAGCAGCTCACCGACCACCCGCCCCGTGTCCACTTCAAAACCCCCGGCTGGCTTGATCTCCACGTTGGCCACCAGCCCCAGCTCGGCACAGGTGGCCAGAACGGCCTCGAAGGACGGGAGGAGCTCCCCCTGGAAGGCGGGATGGAAGGCGCGGCCGACATCCACCGCCAGCAGCTCCGCGGCGCTCATGCAGGAAACCCGCCCCGGCCGTCCGGCCGTCCGCTCAAGCGTCTCATCATGGATCACGACAGGAACACCATCCGCCGAGAGCATGACGTCAAACTCCACCGCCGCGCAGCCCAGCCGGCCCGCGATGCGCAGGCCGGCCAGGGTGTTCTCGGGAGCCAGCGCTCCGCCGCAACGATGCACGTAGAGCGCCGGACCGGGCCAGCAGGCAGACATGGCGGTGGCGCGGCGCGGGCGTCAGTCGAGCTGGCGGGAGCGCACGACCGCAGTATCGAGGGCCAGCTTGGAGGGCTTGCGGTCTTCCCAGACCGACTCCAGCTCCTCTTCGATGATGCGACGCACCGCAACCCGCTGGGGATAGGTGCTGGCCTTGCTGGCTGCGGTGACCTTCTTGTTGACCAGTTGCTGGATGCCCACGTGGACGTTGGCCAGGTCATCGGCCAGCAGGCGGCTCTCGGAGGCCAGCAGGCCGGCGCGGTTGAGGGGCAGGTAGCCGGCATTGCGCTGCCATTCCACCTGGCTCTCACCGGTCAGCCAGAAGCTGACGAAGCGCGCCGCCGCCTTGTACTCCGCCGGCGTCTTGCCCGCCGCGACCCACATGGCGGGACCGTCGGCGAGGGTGTTCTGGGGTGCGCCGTAGTACTCCTCGTGGTACGGCAGCGTGGCCACTCCGACATCGAAACCGGCCTGGCGGCGCAGGGTCGGCCAGTCGCCGGAGGCGGAGGTCAGCACCGCGCACTCGCCCTTGGCGAAGTGCTCGGCCGCTTCATCGCCGCGGCCGAAGAGATGCAGATAGCGGGCCTTGACCCAGGAGGACAGCATGGCCACGTGCTTGACTTCGAGCATGCCGTTGATCGCCAGGGAGGCCTTCTTGCCCTCGGCCACCACCGGCTCGTTGTGCCAGGCGCTCATGTTCTCCACCAGGATCCAGGCCGGCTGGGTGGTGGTGTAGGGGCAGGTCTGACCTGCAGCGACGAGCTGCCCGAGGGACGCCTGCAGGGCCTGCCAGGTCTTGGGCGGTGCGTCGGGGTTCAGCCCGGCTTCCCGGAAGGCCTGCTTGTTGTAGAACATCACCGGGGTGGACAAACCCACCGGCAGGGCCAGCAGACGCCCCGCGCCGTCGATCGGGGTCGGGGTCATCACGGCGGGCGCGCGCAGGGTCTCGAAGCGCTCACCGGCATCCTTCATGACCTGGAACAGGGGGCGGTAGCGCTGCGGCCCGTTCAGGAAACCCGGCAGTTCACGCTCACCGAGGATCATCAGGTGGGGCACGGCCCCGTCGCTCCAGGCACGCTCGTGGACCACAATGCGGGTGTTGCGGTTGGTTTCGTTGAAACGATCCACCAGCTTCTGCAGCTGGGCCCCCTTGTCGGCCCCCAGGCTGTGCACCAGTTCGATCTCGGTGACGGCCGCGGGCGCCGCAGCGCGGGGCTCCTGGGGCTTGGCGGCCGGCTTCTTGGGCGCGGCGAGGACGGGAGAAGCAAGCAGGGTGGCCAGGGCAAGGCCCAGCACGGTACGGCTGAAGGTGTTCATGGGGATCCGGTTCATCGACGGCAAAAACGATCAGTCCTGAATTATAAGTTGAAGGGCTGCGCTTGGCTGCTGCCACTTTGCAAGCATCTGTTCAAGTCAGTTCCACCCGCGCCGTAGACTTCGACAAAGCAACCGGCCTTCAACGCCATGACACCTGTGTTCATCCGCCTCCGACATGTCGCCGCCCTGCTGGCCTGCGCCGCTCTGGCCAGCGCCTGCGAGCGCATCGGCATTCCCGACCCGACCAAGATCGCCGCACAGACCGAAGCGGAGGGCAAAGCCATCGGCAGCGCCTGCCGCCACGCCGGGCGCGCCATCGAAGACTGCTTCACGCTGAACCAGGCGGCCCCGAAGGCAGCGGTCTTTGCGGGCTGGAAGGAAATGAACGACTACATGGTCGAGAACAAGATCGCCGAGGTGACCCCCATCCTGCCGCCACCTCCGCCTCCGGCAACGGCGGAGAGCAAGCGCAAGGCGAAAAAGGCCGGCGCAGACGCCGAGAAGGCCGCCGAAGGCGAGCACGGCGATGCCGACGCCACCGCCAAGGAAGACAGCGAGGCGCCTGCCGAACCGGAGCCGCGCAAGCGCCGCAAGATCAGGGAATGACCAGAGGGGCCTGGCTCAGGCCGCCTCGCCGGCCTCGAGCGGCATGTTGCGCCGGGCCTCCCACCAGGCGATGAACTGATCCACCGGCATCGGCGGCGCATAGAAGTAGCCCTGGGCCCGGTTGCAGCCCATGTCCCTGAGCACCGCCTCGGTGGCGGCATCCTCGACACCTTCAGCGACCACCTCGAGCCCGAAGGTGTGGGCGATCCTCACCATCAGGGCCACGATGGCCCGGTCGCTGTCACCCAGCGTGATCCGCTCGACGAAGGACTTGTCCAGTTTCAGCTCGTCAAGCGGCAGGCGGCGCAGGTAATCCATGGACGAATAACCCGTCCCGAAGTCGTCCAGGGCGAGGCGCCCTCCCCCCTCCCGCAGGGCCTGCAGATTACGCACCGACATGCCGTCCCTGGACACCAGGCCGCTCTCGGTCAGCTCGAAGCACATCCGCGAAACGGGAATCCGCCAGGTGTCGCAGGTCTGGCGGATGAACAAGGGCAGTTCCGGATCCTTCAGATCGTCCGCCACCAGATTGACCGACACGCCCACGTCACAGCCCGCCGCATCGAGGGCTGCCAGGTGCTGGGCTGCCTGCTGGATCACCCAGCGGGACAGCTCGGCCATCAGGCCGATGCGCTCCAGCACCGCGAGGATGTCCGGCGGCGACGCGTAGGCTCCGTCGCGCTGCCAGCGCAGCAAGGCCTCCGCGCCGACCAGGCGGCGTGACGGGAGCTCCACCTGGGGCTGCAGGAAAAGCTGGAACTGGCGGGACTCGAGCGCCCGTGCCACTTCGGACTCAAACCCGGCATCGCCCATGGTGCGCGCAGCCACATCATCGGAAAACAGCGCGAAGGAACGCCCCTCTGTCTTTGCCGCCACCAGGGCCGAGCGGGCAGCCTGCTCCAGGCCGAGGGGATCCCGGGCGTGTTCGGGTGCCCAGGCACCTCCGGCACAGAAACGCCCGCGCAGGGACGGGAAGTTGTTGCCCCGCGTCACCTCGCAGACATCCACCAGCTTGCTGCCGGCCAGGGCCACCTGGGCCGGGTGCATCAGGTCCGGGAGGATCACCGCCCATTCATCGTCACCGAGGGTGCACAGCACATCGCCCGGCCGCAGCTGGGCGCGCATTGCATCCGACAGGGCCAGACGCAGATGATCCCGCTCGTCGAGGGCCAGCACATCCACCGAGCGCCCCCACTCCATGCGCAGCACCAGCAGGCCCAGAAAGCCACGCTGCCCGGCCAGCCCGAGGAAGTCGGTGAGCAGGGTCAGGAAACGGCGCCGGTTCGGAATGCCCAGCACGGTGTCGCCATCCTCGGCATGCATCCGGAAAGCCTGCTCCTGCACCACCGAGGCCTCCGACAGCAGGCCGCCGAGGCACCAGCCCAGACGGACCAGCGCAGTGAGGATGTCGAGCTCCAGGCGATGGACCATGGCCCGATCGGAGAACAGCTGCTCCTGGCAGGCGCTCATCAGCGCCTCGATGGCGACGAAGGGGAACTCCGCCACCGCACCCGCCAGGTAGCAGTCGCTCCACAGGGCGACCAGGCGGGACGGCCAGGCGGGCGAAAAATCCCAGGCCGTGACCCTGGAGAGCTCGATGCAGAACGCCCGCAGCGTCGGCTCGATGGCGCTGCCCGCCCCCTCGCCGCCGAGCTCGAAGCGCCCGAGCAGGGCATCAGCCAGGGCATCGGCGGCAATGATGCGGCCAAAGGCCCGTACTGCAGCCTGCTCCGCCTGGCCAATGCCATAGCGCATCAGGAGCCGGGCGAGGGCATCCTCGTCCAGCGCAGACCGGTAGGGGCGCATGAGTTGGGGCGCGGGGAGATTCATGCCAGGTAAAACTCCGAAGGCTCCACGCCGTAGGAGCCGGGGGGCAGGGCCCGGCTGATTGCATAGGGTTCGCCGGTCGCCGTGGCGGGATCGTAGAGCAGGTCGAGGCTCGGCGGATAGGCGTTCGGCTTCTTGTCGGGGCCAAGCAGGATCATCACCCTCGGCTTGAGGCGGCGGATCCGGTTCTGGGCGATGACCACCCCCACCTCCCCGGTATTCAGCTCAACCAGCGTGCCGACCGGATAAAGGCCGATGCATTGGACGAACTGGTCCACCATGCTGTTCGAAAAGCGCGTACCCCGCTGCGCGCGGATCGCATCCAGGGCCACCTGGGCACTGGCCGCACTGCCGTAAGGGCGCGCCCGGGTCATGGCGCAATACACATCACAGATCCCGGCGATCTCCGCCATCACGCCCAGCTCGTCGCCCTTCAGGCGGGCCGGGTAGCCCGACCCGTCGCAGCGCTCGTGGTGGCGGCCGATGATCTCGAGCATCAGGGGCGTGGCCTGCGGGCAGCGGGAGACGATGTGCAGGGAGAAATCCACGTGGGTCTTGAAGATCTCGTACTCACGGGGCGACAGCGCGCCGGTCTTGTGCAGCAGGCGCACCGGCAGGCGCAGCTTGCCCACATCCTGGAGGATGCCGGCCATTCCCAGCGCCATGACCGACTCCTCCCCCAGCCCCAGGGCACGTCCGAAGATCATCACGTGGGCGGCCACGTCGAGGGAGTGGTCGTAGCTGTACTGGTCGGTCTGCTTGAGGCGGAGCAGCCAGAGCAGCGCGTCCGGGTTGCGGATCACGCTCAGCACCATCTCGGAGACCACGCTGCGCAGGCGATCGAGGTCGGGATTGAGATTGTTCTGCACATCCCGGGCGACTTCGGCCAGCAAGCCCTGGGCCTTCACCAGCACAGGCAGGACGGTGACGATCTCCTCCTCCACCGACACGCGGGGCTCGGCCTGCCGGAGGCTTCCGAAGGCTCCTGCCTCGTCATCGGGCCGCTCATCGCGGGAGGCACCGGCAGCCGACGCCCGGCCGGGCTCGTCCTCGTAGATGAACGGGCGGGACACATGGGCGGCAGCCGCCCCGGCATTCCCCGAAACACCTCGGGCAACCGGCCTGGCCGGCTCCGAACCGGGATAGATATGCACCCAGGGCGCGCGGCCCGGTGCCTCCTCGGCCCCGGCGGCGGCACTCTCCCCCACCTCGCCAGCGGCAGAGCGGAGGGATTTGAGCAGGGCAAAGAAATCCAGCGGACGCCGGCGCGCGGGCGCGGTGGTCACCAACCCGGCCAGGGGCACCGGCTCCCTGCGCATCATCGCGGAGGGCGGCTCGACCGGCTCGGGGCGCCAGGCATCCCCAGCGGAACGGGCGCGATCCACGTGCACGAAGCGGCACAGGGCACGCAGTTGGGCCAGGGTCTCCTTGTCTTCAATGATGAAGCCCTGCAGCAGGAAAGGCGATTCGAGCCAGGGGCGATCCAGTTCGGACACGAACATCCCGATCCGCAAGTCCTGCGCCGCCACGATCTCCTTCAAAACATCCTCCATACCTGCATCTGGATTGGGGCTCAAACCACCACCGCACCCGCCTATTACGGCAAGGCACCAGGCAACTGGAGCCGGACCATTCAATTTGACTGCCATCGCAACGGGCGTCCGGCGATCCGGCGGGAGGCACACCCCACCGCGTCTTTGCCCCCGGATCGATCGGGTATCATGCGTACCCAGCGTAAACACCGCTCAGCCGGAAGACCCCGGCCGGGCCCGTTCTTCAAGTCCATTGTACTCCCCTCGCACCGACCCCCATGCAGCCTGCCCCGACGCCCTGCCACTCCAACGGCATCCTCGTTCAGTGCCGTCCCGGCTTTGAAGCCGATGCACTCCTCGAACTCGAGACCGCCGCCAGGGCCGCCCGGCTCACCGGCAAGGGCGAATCGGTCGGCACGCCCGGCGCCGTCCTGTTCCGCCTCGACAGCCCTGCCCCCCACGACGAAGTGCGCCGCCGCCTGGATGTCTCCCGCCTGGTCTTCAGCCGGCAGGCCTTCCAACTGATCGGCCACGTCGAAGGCTTTGCGGGGCGCGACCGCCTGGGGCCGCTGCTGAAGGCCCTCGAGCCCTTCGCCGAGCGCTTCTCGACGATCCTCCCGGAAACGCCGGACACCAACGACGGCAAGGAGCAGGCCGGCTTCCTGCGGCGCTTTGTCCCGCTCCTGGAAGCCGCCCTGGCCGAAACCGGCCAGCTGCGCAAGGACTCGCCCCACCTGCCGCGCCTCCACCTGTTCCTGCCCGGCGACGACGTGGCCCTGCTTGGTCTCAGCCTGGCCAGCGAGGGTTCGGCATGGCCGATGGGCATCCCCCGCCTGCGGATGCCCAAGGACGCCCCCAGCCGCTCCACGCTCAAGCTGGCCGAAGCGATCCAGGCCCTGCTCACCCCGGAAGAACAGCAGTCCACCCTGCGCCCCGGCCTGCAGGCCGTGGATCTGGGCGCCTCGCCAGGTGGCTGGACCTGGCAACTGGTCAGTCGTGGCCTGCGCGTGACCGCCATCGACAACGGACCCATGGCTCCATCGGTGGTCGCCACCGGCCTGATCGAGCACCTGCGCGTCGATGGCTTCACCTGGAAGCCGCGCAAGCCGGTCGAGTGGATGGTCTGCGACATGGTGGAGCAGCCTTCGCGGATCGCCCCGCTGATGGCCGAGTGGGTCGCCGGCGGCCGCTGCCGGCGCAGCATCTTCAACCTCAAGCTGCCCATGAAGCGGCGCCACGACGAAGTGGAGCGCTGCCGCACCCTGATCGACCAGCGCATGCGCGCGGCCGGCCTCAAATACATATTGCGAATCAAGCACCTCTACCACGACCGTGAAGAGGTGACCTGCTATCTGACGCGGCGTTGATGCCGCGCCGATGTATAATGCTGGACTACTTGAATGGTGCAGTGCACTAAATCAGTCCACGCACCCCCATCGTGACCACATCCATGTCGTTTTCCGAACTCGGACTCATCCCCGAAATCCTGCAGGCCGTCACTGACGCCGGCTACACCGAACCCACGCCCATCCAGCGCCAGGCGATCCCCGTCGTGATCGCCGGCCATGACGTGATGGGCGGCGCCCAGACCGGCACCGGCAAGACCGCAGGCTTCACCCTGCCCCTGCTCAACCGCCTCGCCCGCCACGCCAGCACCTCGACCAGCCCGGCCCGCCATCCGGTGCGCGCGCTGATCCTCGCACCGACCCGCGAACTGGCCATGCAGGTGTTCGAGTCGGTCAAGATGTACTCCAAGCACCTGCCCCTGCGCAGCACCTGCATCTATGGCGGCGTCGACATGAACCCGCAGATCCAGGAGTTGCGCCGCGGCATCGAGATCGTGGTGGCCACCCCCGGCCGCCTGCTCGACCACGTGCAGCAGAAGACCATCGCCCTCGGCCAGGTCGAGTTCCTGATCCTCGACGAAGCCGACCGCATGCTCGACATGGGCTTCATCCCGGACATCCGGCGCATCCTCGCCCTGCTGCCGGCCAACCGCCAGAGCCTGCTGTTCTCGGCCACCTTCTCCGACGAGATCAAGAAGCTCGCCGACCAGATGCTGAAGAACCCGCAGCTGATCGAGGTGGCCCGTCGCAACATGGTCAGCGAGACCATCGACCACGTGGTGCACCCGGTGTCCAGCGGCCTCAAGCGCAACCTGCTGGCCCACCTGGTCCGCCACGAACAGGAATCCCAGGTGCTGGTCTTCGTGGACACCAAGTTCGGCTGCAGCCGCCTGGCCCACTTCCTCGAGCGCCACGACATCTCCGCCGACTCCATCCACGGCGACAAGACCCAGCAGGCCCGTACCGAGACCCTCGAGAACTTCAAGTCCGGCAAGGTCCGCGTACTGGTGGCCACCGACGTGGCCGCCCGCGGCCTGGACATCGAAGACCTGCCCTCGGTGATCAACTTCGAACTGCCCCATACCGCCGAAGACTACGTGCACCGCATCGGCCGTACCGGCCGGGCCGGCAAGAAGGGCAAGGCGGTGTCCCTGGTCAGCTCCGAGGAACGTCACCGGCTGGCCGACATCCAGAAGCTCATCAAGCTCGAGATCCGCCAGGAGATCGTGCCCGGCTACGATCCGGAGCCGGACTTCTTCGACGGCGAAGGTGGCCGTCGCCGCCGCAGCGGCCCCAGTTCCCGCCCTGCCGAGGCGCCCCTGCCGGCCGCCGACCGCGAGGCGAAGATCGCGGCCATGCGTGCCGACTGGCAGAAGCTGCACGACCAGGTGCTGGCCGCCGGCGGCCTGCACATCATCGGCTCCGAG
>WBTZ01000043.1 GCA_009026175.1 Zoogloea sp.
GTGCCATTGGCGGGGCCGCTGCCGAGGGCCCAGACGTTGCCCCCATCGGCGCTGGGCGTGTCGTTGCCGGCGACGGAGCCGGACTTGGGCTGGTCGTGGGCGACCGTCACGACGTCATCGTTGGCGATCGGCACGCCGAGGTTGGCCGGCGGCTGGACGGTGACCTGGACGGTGGCGGTCGAGTGATCGCCGTTGGCGTCGGTGACGGTGTAGGTGAAGCTGTCGGTGCCGGTGTAGCCGGCATTGGGGGTATAGGTGTAGTTGCCGTTGGCGTCGAGGGTGACGGTGCCATTGGCGGGGCCGCTGCCGAGGGCCCAGACGTTGCCCCCATCGGCGCTGGGCGTGTCGTTGCCGGCGACGGAGCCGGACTTGGGCTGGTCGTGGGCGACCGTCACGACGTCATCGTTGGCGACGGGGGCATGGCCCCCAGGAGGCAGCGTGGTCGGGCTGACATCGATGGTGACCGTCGTGCTGGCGGTACCGCCATGCCCATCGGAGATGGTGTAGGTGACCTGGGCCTGGCCGCTGAAGCTGGGGGCGGGCGTGAAGGTGAGGCTGCCATCAGGGTTGATGGACACGGCGCCGTTGCTCGGGTTGTTCACCGAGGCTGCAATGACCGTCAGGGGGTCGCCATCCACGTCGCTGTCGTTGGGCAGGACGGCAATGCTGACTGGCGTGCCCTGTTGGGTTGAGGTGGCGTCGGGGTTGGCGACAGGAGGGTCGTTCACCGGCGTGACATTGATGGTCAGGGTGGACGAGGCGGTTTCACCGTGGCCGTCGGTGACGGTGTAAACGATCGTCACCGGCCCGTTGTAGTTGGGGGTCGGGATGAAGGTGAGGCTGCCATCAGGGTTGACGGTGACGGTGCCCAGCCTGGGGTCAACCGTCGCGCCGGTCACCGTGAGAGGGTCGCCGTCGGGGTCGACATCGTTGCCGAGGACCGCCACGGTGATCGGGGTGTCTTCGGGGGTGGTGGCATTGTCCGGGTTGGCCACCGGGGCGTCGTTCACAGGGGTGACTTCCACCGACACGGTGGTCGTGGTGGTCCCCCCGTGGCCATCCGATACGGTGTAGGTGATTTCGGTCGGGCCGTTGTAGTTCGGCGCCGGCGTGTAGGTGAGGGTGCCGTCGGGATTGATGCTCACGCTGCCCTTGCCCGGATCGACCGTGGCGGAGATGACCGTCAGCGGGTCGCCTTCGATATCGGAGTCGTTGTTGAGCACCGGGATGGTGATGGGGGTGTCTTCGGGGGTGGTCCCTGCGTCCGGATTGGCGATCGGGGCGTCGTTGACCGGGGTGACCTGGATCGTCACCGTGGCGTTGGCGGTGCCGCCCTTGCCGTCGGAGATGGTGTAGGTGACGGTGTCGACGCCGTTGAAGTCGGCCTTCGGCACGTAGGAGAGGGTGCCGTCAGGATTGATCGTGACGACGCCGTTCGCAGCCTCGGCCGCGATGACGGTGAGGGGGTCACCGTTGGGGTCACGGTCGTTGGCCAGCACATCCACGACGGCGGGCTGATCCTCGTCGATCGTGATGGCGTCGTCGGCCGCGACCGGTGCGACATTGCCCTGGGGGCCGGCGGGCAGGAAGTCGACGCCGCTGCCGCTGCTGGTGTAGGTGTAGCTGACGGGGGTGACGTCCTCGAGGATGCGGGCGAGGCGGATGAAGTCGTGGGTCTGGTCGCCTACCCCGCCACCCGCCAGGCCGGCGGCCGGATCTTCAAGGTTGTCGAAGGGGTCGGCACCGCTGTTGAGGGCCTGGATCACCCGGTCGGCTTCCGCGCCGAGGCTGCTCGCGATGACGTTCTCGCTGTGTTCGGGGGCCGCCGTGGCGAACAGCTCGTCGTTCAGCAGCAGGGTGCGTTCCGGGCCGACGCTGAGCTTGGCGCCGTTGCCGAGCTGCAGTTCGACCACTGCACCGGCCTGGGTGACGATCTCCTGGCCTTCCGCGACCACATCCCCCGGCTTGATGGCGGTGAGCTTGCCGCTGATGTCGCGCAGGTAGGCTTCGCCCTGCACAAAGACCACGGTGCCCTTGGCAACGGCGTTGGTGGTGGCGGCGGGCGAGGAAGTGGTGGCCATGGTGTTCTCCGGGAGTCGGCTTTTTAGATGGAGCCGACTCTACGGGGGGACGACCAGCCCCGCCATTGTCCACGTGGACAGGTGGCGTGACGGATGCCACGCCAGGGCGCTAACGGACGCCGTGCACCCGCAGGGCGAGCTGAAGACGATCCTCCACGCCCAGCTTCTCGAAGATGGCCTTGAGGTGGGCCTTGACCGTGCGCTCGGTGATGCCGAGCGTGTCACCGATGAGCGCATTGCTTGCGCCGATGGCGGCATGGTGAGCCACCTCACGCTCCCTGTCGGTCAGCCCGGAGGCCCAGTCGGCCAGGCCGGCGCGGGGGAGCCGGCTATCCACCAGGCGCAGCAGGCGAGAGAGCAGGGCGCGCCCCACCCACAGCTCGCCGGATGCAATCACCTCAAGCGCCTGGCGCAGGGTGGCCACCGGGCCATGGCTGTGGCAGTAGCCGCTGGCGCCGGCATTCATGACGGTCAGGCCTTCTTCTTCCGAAGGCGCCGACGAGGCGGCGAGGATCAGCAGGCCCTGCGCCGAGCGCTTCCAGGCTGGAGACTCCCAGAGCGGTGCAGCGGGGGTGCCCAGGGCCAGATCCGTGACGACCAGACGATGACCGTCCCGTCGCCAGGCATCGAGGGCGTCGACCTGGCGTCCGTGCAGGACGCGATCGGCCAGGCCTTGCCAGCGCTCGGCGAGGAGGTCGTCGGTGGTGAGTATCAGCAGGGGTTCCTGAGTGCGCATGGAGGAGTGGTTCAACGTTCGGTGAGGGCGTTGGCCTTGGCCCGCAGGACAGGCTTCATGAGATAGGTGAGCAGGGATTTCTTGCCGGTCAGGATGTCCACCTCGGCGACCATGCCGGGAATGATCGGCATGTGCGCCTCGCCGATGGTGCTCTGGGTGGTGCGGACCCGCACGATGTAGAAAGCGTTGCCCTTGTCGTCGGTGATGGTGTCGGCACCGATGTGTTCGAGGGTGGCTTCGAGGCCGCCATACAAGGAGAAGTCGTAAGCGGTGAACTTGACCAGGGCCTTCTGGCCGGGACGCAGGAAGGCGATGTCCTTGGGCTGGACCTTGGCTTCGAGGAGCAGGGCATCGTCGCTGGGGACGATCTCGATGATTTCCTTGCCGGGCTGGACGACCCCGCCCACCGTGTTGGCAAACAGCTGTTTCACGGTGCCGTTCATGGGCGCCCGGATCTCCGCCTGCTTGACCCGGTCGGCCAGGCCTTCGCTGCCCGCCGACAGGGCGGCGAGCTTGGCGTTGGTGTCGGAGAGCTCGCTGCGGGCCTGGTTGCGCATGTTGAGCTCGACCTCCTCGATCTTGCGCTGGGCTTCGCTGATCGCGGCCTGGATGCGGGGGATCTGGGCCCCGGCGGCATCCCGCTCGCCGCGGTAACGTGCCACATCCCGCTCCAGGCGGAGCAGCTCGACTTCGGAGACGGCCCCGGTCTTGGCCAGCGGACGGGTCACCTCGAGCTCCTTGGCGGTGAGGTTGTAGCTCTGGGTGGCCTGCTCGCGCTTGGCGGTGAGTTCGTTGAGCTCCTGGCGCCGCTGGGACAGTTGCTGCTGGGCCACGCCAACCGAGGCGTTGAGCTCGAGGCGCTTGTTTTCGTAGGCGCTGCGTTCCTGCTCGATCAGGTCCGGCGCTTCCTTGATCAGCTCGGGCGGCGGTATGAAGGGCTTGCCGCTGGCCACGGCCGAGAGGCGGGCCGCCTTGGCGAGCAGGGCGATGTACTGGGCGCGGTTCTCCCGCAGCGAGGAGACGAAGCGGGTCGGGTCCACCTTCAGCAGCAACTGCCCGGTCTTCACCTGCTGCCCCTCCTTGACCAGGATCTCCGAGACGATGCCGCCGTCGAGGCTTTGCATGACCTGCACCTGGCGGGAGGGGATGACCTTGCCTTCGCCGCGGGTGACTTCGTCGAGCTGTGCCAGGGCGGCCCACACCAGCAGGACCAGCATCGCCGTCACGGTGGTCCACACGGCGATGCGGCTGCCCCGCAGCTTCTGCTCGGCCATGGCCCATTCGGCGTCGGCGAGGTAGTCGGCGTCGTCGTGGATCTCGCGCTTTTCGGCGCCGTCGAGGATCCGGTCGAAGGTGGCGGATGCCTTGCGATACACCACGTCATAGATGGGGCGGAAAACGCCGAGGAGGGCATTGATGAGTGTTTTCATGGTGCTTACCCCGCCCGTCCGATACGGCCCTGCTGGAGGGCTTCGACCACCTGGGCCTTGGGCCCGTCAGCGACGATCTGGCCCTGGTCCAGCACGATCAGACGGTCGACCAGGTCGAGCAGGGAGGTGCGATGGGTGACCAGCATGATCGTCTTGCCGGCGGCAAAGCGCCGCAGGCGCTGCTTGAGGCCTTCCTCGCTCTGGTGGTCCATGCTGCTGGAGGGTTCGTCGAGAAGCAGCATCGGGGGGTCGTTGAGCATGGCGCGGGCAATGGCGACGGCCTGGCGCTGGCCGCCGGAGAGGGATTCGCCCCGCTCGCCGATGGGCATTTCGAAGCCCTGGGGATGGGTGTCGGCAAACTCCCGGACGCCGGAGAGTTCCGCTGCAGCCAGGATGGCGCTGTCGTCGGCGAAGGGGGCGCCCATCGAGATATTCTGCTTGAGGGTGCCGTAGAACAGGGTGACATCCTGTGGCACGAAGCCGATGGCGCGGCGCAGCTCCGCAGGGTCGATCTGGCGGGCGTCGATGCCATCGACGAGGACGGCACCTTCGGTGGGCTGGTAGAGCCCCAGCACCAGTTTCTCGATGGTGGTCTTGCCGGAGCCGATGCGTCCGATGATGCCGACCTTTTCACCGGCCTTGAGGCGGAAGCTGACCTTTCTGAGCACCGCCTGGTCACGCCCCGGATAGCTGAAGCTGACGTCCTTGAACTCGATCTCGCCGGTGAAGCTGGGCCGGTGTACGAAGCTGGCGCCTTCCGGGCGCTCCACCGGCAGGTTCATGTGGGTGTCCACCGACGCCAGGGAGGTCCGCGCGTTCTGGTACTGCATCATCAGCCCGGCGACCTGGCCGAGGGGCGCCATGGCGCGCCCCGAGAGCATCGACGCGGCGATGATGCCGCCCATCGACATATTGCCTTCCGAGAGTTCGTAGACCCCGACGATGATCACGGCGATGTTCACCAGCTGCTGCATCAGCTGGGCGAAGTTCACGGTGCTGGCCGACAGCAGCTTGAGGCGGCCGCCGATCTGGGCAATGAACAGCGTGGCTCTTTCCCACTGGCGCTGGATCAGGCTCTCGGCGCCGAGGGTCTTGAGGGTCTCCAGGCCCACCAGGCTTTCCACCAGGGTGGCATTGCGCTGGGCGCTGGCCCGGTAGGTGGTTTCGGTGAGCTCGTGCATCTTGTCCTGGGCCACCAGGGTGAAGAACAGCACGACGATCATGCCGACCAGGGGCGGCAGCAGCAGCCAGGGCGAGATCCACACCATCACCAGCAGGAAGAGCAGCACGAAGGGCAGGTCGATCAGGGTGGTGACGGTGGCCGAGGCGATGAAGTCGCGCACGCCTTCGAAGGCTCGCAGGTTGGCGGCGAAGGAGCCCACCGAGGCGGGCCGGGCGTCCATGCGCAGGCCCAGGACGCGCTCCATGATGCGGGCTGACAGCTGGACGTCGATGCGCTTGCCTGCGCTGTCGACGATGTAGGCGCGCAGGGTGCGCAGGGCAAAGTCGAAACCCAGCATCAGGATAGTGCCGGTGGCCAGTACCCAGAGGGTTTCGGTGGCGTGGTTGGGCACCACCCGGTCATAGACCGTCATCGAGAACATCGGGATCGCCAGCGCGAAGAGGTTGATGATCAGTGCGGCCAGCAGGGTGTCGCGATAGAGGCGCCAGTTCTCCAGCACGGTGCCCCAGAACCAGTGGCTGGAGCGGGTGGCGCGGACTTCCGGGGCCCGGGCCTGGAAGCGGAAACGGGGGCGGACGAAGCACACCAGTCCGGTGTAGAGGCTGGCGATCTCCTCCGCGCTCAGGTCGTCGGAGGACTCGCCCGCTTCGGGGAAGCGCACCCGCGCACCGCCGTCCGCCAGATGTTCGAGGAGGACGCAGGCCCGGCGGTCCTGCAGCAGGAGGATCGCTGGCAGCAGGCCCGGGGCGATCGCCGCGAGGGGCTTGCGCACGATCCGCGCGGTCAGGCCGGCCCGGGACGCTGCGCGAGGCAGCAGGGACGGGGTCAGCCGGTTGTCCACCAGGGGCAGGCCGGCGCTGAGGGCTTCCGGCGTGAAGGGGTTGCCATGCAGGCGCGTCAGCACAACCAGGGCATCGAGGAGCGGGTCCTCGTGGGTCGCGGTTTCGCCGGGATGCCAGCGGTTGTCGGAAGGACGCGCTGTTGCAGCCCGGGGGGCGGACGAGGGGGAGTTGGAGGCTTCGGTCATCGGCGTCTTGCTGTCATGGGGGGGCCTGGTCCGGCGTTCTGGCGAGGCCGGCTTTCATCCCGATGGCGATCGAGTGGAGGATAACGACCCCAGAATGGGTGTCTTGAGCCGGATCAGCGGCGGGGCGATTCAAATGACATCGTCGGGGCCGAGCAGGTTGAGGCCCTGCTGCAGGCGTGCCCGGGCGCCCTTGCGGGTCAGCAGCTTGCGCTGGGCGTCGGCGGGCAGGTCGGTGAGGCGGAGGAGGCCGCGCTGGATGAGGACATCGACCACGTCCTCGATGACGCGGATCAGATCGGCGTCGAGACGGGTGAATTCGTCCGGGCCGGCCAGCGGCGCGAGGTCCGGGTGGCCGGCGGGGAGGTGTTCCGGATGGTCGGGGCCGGCATCGGCGAACATGGCAATGACCTTGCCGCTGGAATCACGCTGAACGAATGGCATGGGCTGGACTCGGAGTGGGAGGTGGGGGCGCCGGCCCGGGGCGCCCTTTGCTCAGGCCGCCGGAGTCTGCAGCTCCTTGGGCAGGGGAAAGGTCACTTTCTCGGGGACACCGTCGAGGGGCTTTACGGAAGCGGCGCCCATTTCCTTGAGGCGTGAAATGACAGAGTCAACCAGGACTTCCGGCGCAGAGGCCCCGGCGGTGACGCCGATGCGCTTCTTGCCGACGATCCAGGCGGGGTCGATGGCGTCGGCATCGTCGATCAAATAGGCGGGCACCTTCAGCAGTTCTGCCACTTCGCGCAGGCGATTGGAGTTGGAGCTGTTCACCGAGCCGACGACCAGCACCAGGTCGGACCTGGGGGCCATGAACTTGACCGCGTCCTGGCGATTCTGGGTGGCGTAGCAGATGTCATCCTTTTTCGGACCGATGATCGCCGGGAAGCGCTCGCGCAGGGCATTGACGATGGCGGCGGCGTCGTCCACCGAGAGCGTGGTCTGGGTGACATAGGCCAGCATCTCCGGATTCCGGACCTGCAGGCCGGCCACGTCCGCCGCATTCTCGACCAGGTAGATGCCGTCCCTGACCTGGCCCATGGTGCCTTCCACCTCGGGGTGGCCCTTGTGGCCGATCATGATCAGCTCGCGGCCCTGGTCACGCATGCGGGCCACTTCGAGGTGCACCTTGGTGACCAGCGGGCAGGTGGCATCGAAGACGCGCAGGCCGCGGGCCTCGGCTTCGCTGCGAACCGTCTGGGAGACGCCGTGGGCGCTGAAGATGACGGTGTTGCCGGTCGGCACATCGGAGAGCTCTTCGATGAAGATGGCGCCCTTGGCGCGCAGGCCTTCGACCACGAAGCGGTTGTGCACCACTTCGTGGCGCACGTAGATGGGCGCGCCATAGAGCGCCAGGGCACGCTCGACGATCTCGATGGCACGTTCTACGCCCGCGCAGAAACCGCGGGGATTGGCGAGCAGGACTTCCATGGCAGACCTCGTGGTGCGACTCAGTTGATGCCGATCACTTCGACTTCGAAGCGGATGGACTTGCCGGCGAGCGGGTGGTTGAAGTCGATGACCGCATGGGTCTCGAGCACTTCGCGGATCAGGCCGGGGTAGCGGGTGCCGTCGGGCGCGGTGAATTCCATGATGACCATGGGCTCGACTTCCGTGCCTTCGGGGAAGTCTTCGAGGCGGACCTTCTCGACCAGGTCTTCCCGGTGCACACCGAAGGCGTTCTCCGGCTCGAGCAGGAAGGTGTGATGCTCACCGACGGTGATGCCGGCAAGGCAGCGCTCCAGGGTCGGGGCGATGTCGCCCTTGCCGAGCTGCATGGTGGCCGGCTGGGATTCGAAGGTGCTGATCAGCGGCTGGCCGTTGTCCAGGGAAATGCGGTAGTGCAGGGTCAGCAGGCTGTCGGGCAGGACGATCTGGGTCATGAAAGTTTCTCTTGGGCGGCGGAGTGACGATGCTCGCGCAACTGGGCGATGATCATCAGCACCACGCCGACGCTGATGGCGGAGTCCGCCACGTTGAAGGCCGGCCAGCCGTAGCGGCCGATGTGGAAGTACAGGAAGTCGACCACCGCGCCGAAGACGAAGCGGTCGATCACGTTGCCGATGGCCCCGCCGATGATCAGCGAAAAGGCCAGGGGCTGCAGCAGCTCGTGCTGGTGGCGGGCCAGGAGGCGCAGCAGCCAGCCGCAGATGCCGGCTGCAAGCAGAACGAAGAACCAGCGCTGCCAGCCGCTCTGGTCGGCCAGGAAGCTGAATGCCGCACCGGGATTGAAGGCCAGCACCAGATCAAAGAAGTCGGTGACGCGGATCACTTCTCCGTTGCGCAGCGCGCCGCGGACGAGGTGCTTGGTCCACTGGTCCACCAGCACGACGATGGCCGACAGGCCGATCCAGTTACCGAGGCGTAGCTTCAAGGGCAGGGCTCCTGACAATGGGGTTCACTCACGCGGCGGAGCGGGCTTCGCCAGCGCCGTGGAGGTTGGACGTGCAGCGGCCGCAAAGTTCCGGATGCGCCGCGTCATGACCGACATCCTCGCGGTAATGCCAGCAACGGTCGCACTTGGCATGGGTCGAGGGCGTGACGATGATGGCTTCGGCGGTTTCGTCGGCGACTCGGGTCAGGGTGGTCTTCGAGCAGATCAGCACGAAGCGCAGATCGTCACCGAGGCTGGCGAGCAGGTCGAACCTGCTGCCCGCGGCGCGGATCTCGACCTCGGCCTGCAGGGACGAGCCCACCTGGCCGGCGGTACGCACGGCTTCGATCTCCTTCTGCACGTCGGCGCGGATGGTGCGCAGGGCGGCCCACTTGTCGAGGAGGGCGTCTTCGCCGTCCTGGGCGGGCAGGGTGTGGAAGGTATGCAGCATCACGCTGTCTTCCGCATCCTTGCCCAGCAGCAGCCAGATTTCCTCGGCGGTGAAGGAGAGGATCGGGGCCATCAGCTTCACGACCGTTTGCAGGATGTGCCACAGGGCGCTCTGCGCGGCGCGGCGGGCGGTGGAGCCGGCCTGGGTGGTGTAGAGGCGGTCCTTGAGGATGTCCAGGTATACCGCGCCCAGGTCTTCGGAGGCGAAGTTCTGCAGGGCCTGCACGATGCGGTGGAATTCGAAGCGCTCGTAGTCGGCCCTGGCCTGGTCCTGCAGCTTGCGGGTCAGCGCCAGTGCGTAGCGGTCGATCTCCAGCCACTGGTCGGCCGGCAGCATGTCACTGGCAGGGTTGAAGTCGGCGGTGTTGGCCAGCAGGAAGCGCAGGGTATTGCGCAGGCGGCGATACACTTCGACGACGCGGTCGAGGATCTCCTTGGAGATGGACAGCTCGCCGGAGTAGTCGGTGGAGGCAACCCACAGGCGCAGGATCTCGGCGCCCAGCTTGCCGGTGACTTCCTGGGGCACCACCACGTTGCCGAGGGACTTGCTCATCTTGCGGCCGGTGCCGTCAACGGCGAAGCCGTGGGTCAACAGGCCCTTGTAGGGCGGGTGGCCGTCGATGGCGCAGCCGGTCAGCAGCGACGAGTGGAACCAGCCGCGGTGCTGGTCGGAGCCCTCCAGGTAGAGGTCGGCGCGCGGGCCGCTGGCGTGGCCATCGGGGTGCGAGCCGCGCAGCACGTGCCAGTGGGTCGTGCCGGAGTCGAACCAGACGTCCAGGGTGTCGCTGATCTTCTCGTACTGCCCGGCCTCGTCGCCGAGCAGTTCGGCCGGGTTGAGCTTGAACCAGGCCTCGATGCCCTCCTGTTCGATGCGCAGGGCGACCTGCTCCATGAGCTCCACGGTGCGCGGGTGCAGCTCGCCGCTCTCCTTGTGCAGGAAGAAGGGGATCGGCACGCCCCAGTTGCGCTGGCGCGAGATGCACCAGTCGGGCCGGTTGGCGATCATGGCGTGCAGGCGGGCCTGGCCCCAGGCCGGGAAGAAGCGGGTGGCCTCGACGCCGCCGAGGGCGAGCTCGCGCAGGCTGGGGCCGCCCTCGGGCTTGAGGTCCATGCCGACGAACCACTGGGCGGTGGCCCGGTAGATCAGCGGCGTCTTGTGGCGCCAGCAGTGCATGTAGCTGTGGCTGATCTTCTCGTGGGAGAACAGCGCCCCCACTTCCTGCAGCTTGTCGACGATGACCGGATTGGCCTTCCAGATGTGCAGGCCGCCGAAGAACGGCAGGGACTCGGCGTACACGCCGTTGCTCTGCACCGGGCTCAGGATGTCGTCGTTGGTGAAGCCGTTGGCCTTGCAGGAGTTGAAGTCGTCCACACCGTAGGCCGGGGCCGAGTGGACGATGCCGGTACCGGCGTCGAGACCCACGTAGTCGGCCACGAAGACCGGCGACAGGCGATCGTAGAAGGGGTGGCGGAAGCTGATGTGGCCGAGCGTGCTGCCATTGGTGCGGGCGACGATCGTGCCTTCGAGGCCGAAGCGCTTGAGGCTGGATTCGGCCAGCTCGGCCATCAGGACCAGCAGGCCGCGCGGAGTGTCCACCAGGGCGTACTCGTGCTCCGGGTGCACGTTGAGGGCCTGGTTGGCGGGGATGGTCCACGGGGTGGTGGTCCAGATCACGGCCAGGGCGTCCTTGCCGCCGGGCAGGGAGGGCAGGCCGAAAGCGGCGGCGAGCTTCTCGGGCTCGGCGCAGACGAAGCCCACGTCGATGGCCGGGCTCTGCTTGTCCTGGTACTCGACCTCGGCCTCGGCCAGGGCGGAGCCGCAGTCGAAACACCAGTTGACCGGTTTGAGGCCCTTGAAGACCCAGCCGCGCTTGACCATCTCGGCCAGGGCGCGGACTTCGCCGGCTTCGTTGCCGAAGTCCATGGTGCGGTAGGGCTTGTCCCAGTCGCCCAGCACGCCCAGGCGGATGAAGTCCTTCTTCTGCTCCTCGATCTGTTCGGCGGCGTAGGCGCGGCTCAGCTCGCGCACCTTGTCGGCGGGCAGGCCCTTGCCGTGGGTGACCTCGATCTTGTGCTCGATGGGCAGGCCGTGGCAGTCCCAGCCGGGCACATAGGGCGCGTCGAAGCCCGCCATGGTCTTGGAGCGGACGATGATGTCCTTGAGGATCTTGTTCAGCGCGTGACCGATGTGGATGCTGCCGTTGGCGTAGGGGGGGCCGTCGTGGAGCACGAACTTGGGGCGCCCGGCAGAGGCCTTGCGGATCTTCTGGTAGAGCTTCTTCTGCTGCCAGTCGGCGATCCAGCCCGGCTCGCGCTTGGCGAGGTCGCCCCGCATGGGGAAGGGGGTGTCGGGCAGGTTGAGGTCGGTACGCTTCTGGGACATGGTGGGTCTGGGCTGTGAATTCAGAGGGGATTCTGGGCGAAATAGGCCCGGGCCTGCTCGGCATCGCGGGCGATCTGGGCAGTCAGGGCCTCGAGGCTGTCGTAGCGCTCCTCGTCCCGCTGCTTGACGAGGAAGTTGACCTTGAGGTGGGCGTCGTAGCAGTCCTGGTCCCAGTCGAAGAGGTGTACTTCGAGGGTCGGCCGGCCCGCATCGTTGATGGTCGGGCGCACACCCACACTGGCCACGCCGGGCCAGGGCTTGTCGGCCAGGCCTTCGACGCTGACCGTATAGATGCCCATCAGCGGCGGGCTGCGGTGCTTGAGCTGGATGTTGGCGGTGGGGAAGCCGATGGTGCGGCCGATCTTGTCGCCATGCATGACCCGGCCACGGATGCTGTAGGGGCGCCCGAGCAGACGGGCCGCATGGGGCATGTCGCCTTCAGCCAATGCCGCGCGTACGGCCGAGCTGGAAACCCGCTCGCCTTCGTGGGCGAGGGTCTGCATCGACTCCACGGTGAAGCCGGCCTCGCGACCGGCGGCCTGCAGCATGGCGAAGTTGCCCTTGCGCCCCTTGCCGAAGCAGAAGTCGTCCCCAATCATCAGGTGGCGCACGCAGAGGCCGCGGATCAGGATGTCTTCGACGAATTCCTCGGCCGTCAGGGCGGCAAAGCGCGAATTGAAGCGCCCGATGTAGAGCCGGTCCACGCCCTGGTCGGCCAGCAGCTGGATCTTCTCGCGCAGCGAGGTCAGCCGGCGGGGGCGGTTCTCATGGGCGAAGTACTCTCTCGGATGGGGCTCGAAGGTGAGTACGGCAGAGGGAAGGCCGGTGGCCCTGGAAAGGGCGACGAGCTTCGCCAGCAACGCCTGATGGCCGCGATGCACACCATCGAAGTTGCCGATGGTGAGCACGCAGCCATGGGCGCTATGCTCGGGAACTCCACGGAAAACCTGCATGGACGGACGCGGGGGAAAAGGCGCGATTATAGCGGCAAGGGCGGGCCCGCACAGCAGCCCGCCCTTACAAAGGCCTTACCCGGAGGACTATTTTCTAGTCGGCAAGCCCATTGCCCTGGCCCGCACGCTCCCGGTGGAAGCGCGCCACGTAGTCGGACAGGGTGCCGCTGGCGATGGCGTCACGCAGGTCGCGCATGAGTTGCTGGTAGTAGTGCAGGTTGTGGATGGTGGCCAGGCGGGCCCCCAGGATCTCGTTGAGCCGGTTGAGGTGGTGCAGGTAGCCCCGCGAGAAGTTGCGGCAGGTGTAGCAGTCGCAGGACTCGTCCAGCGGCCGGGTGTCGGTCTTGTGGCGGGCGTTGCGGATCTTGATGTCGCCGTGGCGGGTGAACAACCAGCCGTTGCGGGCGTTGCGGGTGGGCATCACGCAGTCGAACATGTCGATGCCGGCCTGCACCGAGAAGACGATGTCTTCCGGTGTCCCGACGCCCATCAGGTAGCGGGGCTTGTCCTGGGGCAGGCGCGGGGCGGTGTGGTGCAGGATGCGCTGCATGTCGTCCTTCGGTTCGCCCACCGACAGGCCGCCGATGGCGTAGCCGTGGAAGCCGATCTCCTCCAGCCCGGCCAGGGATTCGTCGCGCAGGTTCTCGTACATGCCGCCCTGCACGATGCCGAACAGGGCGTTGTTGTTCTCGAGGCGGTCGAACTCGTCGCGGGAACGGCGTGCCCAGCGCTGCGACAGGCGCATGGAGTCGGCAGCCTCGGTGACGGTGGCGGGGTAGGGGGTGCACTCGTCGAAGATCATCACCACGTCGGAGTTCAGCACCTTCTGGATGCGCATGGACTCTTCAGGCGTCAGGAAGAGCTTGTCGCCATTCACCGGGGACGAGAAGCGCACGCCCTCTTCGGTGATCTTGCGCAGGGCCCCCAGGGAGAAGACCTGGAAGCCGCCCGAGTCGGTGAGGATGGGGCCGTCCCAGGCCATGAACTGGTGCAGCCCGCCAAAAGCTTCGATTACTTCCAGGCCCGGGCGCAGCCACAGGTGGAAGGTGTTGCCGAGGCAGATGTGGGCGCCGATGTCGCGCAGGTCCTGGGGGGAGATGCCCTTGACCGTGCCGTAGGTGCCCACCGGCATGAAGGCCGGGGTGTCCACCGTGCCGTGGTTGAGGGTCAGGCGGCCACGGCGGGCGGCGCCGTCGGTGGCGAGGAGTTCGTATTTCATTGGGGATCCCGGGTCAGGAACATGGCGTCGCCATAGCTGAAGAAGCGGTAGCGCCGGGCGATCGCGTGGGCGTAGGCGCGGCGGATGGTATCCATGCCGGCAAAGGCGGAGACCAGCATCAGCAGGGTGGATCTGGGCAGGTGGAAGTTGGTGATCAGGCCGTCTGCCACCTGGAAGCGGTAGCCGGGCAGGATGAACAGGTCGCTCTCGGACTCGCCCGCCTGCAGGCTGCCGCTTTGCGCGGCGGATTCGAGGGCGCGCATGCTGGTCGTCCCGACGCAGATCACCCGGTGGCCGGCCGCCTTGGTTGCGGCGATGGCGTCGACCGTGGCGGGCGGCACGAAGTAGGCCTCGGTATGCATGCGGTGCTCGGACAGGTCATGCACCCGCACCGGCTGGAAGGTGCCGGCGCCCACGTTGAGGGTCACGTAGGCAGTGTTCACGCCCTGCTCGGCAAGGCGCGCCAGCAGCGGCTCGTCGAAGTGCAGGCCGGCGGTGGGGGCTGCGACGGAGCCGGGGTTGCGGGCGTAGACGGTCTGGTAACGGGACTCGTCAGTGTCGCCGGCGGCGCGCTCGATGTAGGGGGGCAGGGGCAGCCGGCCGTGGCGCTCGAGCAGGGCAATGAGCTCGTCGGTGGCGGGAAAACGCAGGTGAAAGAACTCTCCGGCGCGGCCCAGCACCTCCACGTCGAGGGCGCCTTCCAGGTGCAGGCGGGTGCCGGGCTTGGGCGACTTGCTGGCGCGGATCTGGGCCAGCGCTTCGTGGGCGCCGAGGGGGCGCTCGATCATCACCTCCACCTGTCCGCCGGTGTCTTTGGTACCGAACAGGCGGGCGTGGATGACCCGGGTGTCATTGAACACCAGCAGGTCGCCGGGGGCGAGCAGGGTGGGCAGGTCGGTGAAGCGGAGATCCGCTGGCGCGGGCTGTACGCGCAGCAGGCGGCTGTCGCTGCGGCCGGCGAGGGGCGCCTGGGCGATCAGTTCGTCGGGCAGCGGGTAATCGAAATCGTCGAGAGTCCAGGCCATGAGTTGATGCTGTCCGGGGTTTCGTAGATAATGCGCGGCTTCCCGTGCCGGGATGGCGGAATCGGTAGACGCAGCGGATTCAAAATCCGCCGCCGCAAGGTGTGTGGGTTCGAGTCCCACTCTCGGCACCAATCCTGTTTCGGGCTCGCGCAGCTTCCGCCCTTTGCGGAAAGTCGCGCATGGTAGCGGGCCCGGCAGTTCGCCGCAAATCCGCAGCCGAGCGCCACCGGCAAAAAATGCCCGCGGGCCTCGGCTCGACGGCGCTTTATCCGGATTTTCCGCATGTTGCTCGATCCCCAAGCCAAAGCCTTGCTCGACATGGTCTACCGTGTCGGTGCGCCCCGTTTCCACGAGCTGGACGTTGCCCAGGCGCGGCATTCCTTCGAAAAGCTGCAGTTTGCTCTGCGCCCGGATGTGCCCGCCGTCGCCTCGGTGACCGATGTGCCCATTCCGCAGGCCAAGGCCGCAGATGGCGTGATCATGGCGCGCCTGTACCGCCCGCTGAGCGCAGGGGCGGACGAGATCCTGCCCCTGACCTTCTATTTCCATGGCGGCGGCTGGTGCATCGGAAACATCGCCAGTCATGACGTGCTGTGCCGCGAACTGGCCAATCATTCGAAGGCCGCGGTGCTGTCGGTGGATTACCGCCTGGCGCCGGAGCATCCGTTTCCGGCGGCCGTCGATGATGCTCTCCGGGCGGTGCAGTGGTCGCTGGCCAATGCCGGGCTGCTGGGCGTCGATCCGGCCCGCTTTGCGCTGGCCGGCGACAGTGCCGGTGGCACCTTGAGTGCGGTGACGGCTCTGGCTCAGCGCAATGCCCAGGAGCCCCGCGCGGCGCTCCAGCTGCTGATCTATCCCTCCACCGACATCCTCAGCCAGCGCCCATCGCGTCGGACGTATGCCAACGGCTACTTCCTGGATACCGAAAGCCTGACCTGGTTCTTCGAGAAATACCTGCCGGAGGAGGACGATTGGCAGGATTGGCGTGCATCGCCCATCCGGGCCGCGCGTTTCGACGGCCTGCCGCCGGCCGTGATCATCACCGCCGGCTGCGATCCGCTGACGGATGACTGCAAGGCCTATGGCGAGGTGCTGCGGGAGGCGGGTGTGCCCGTGGAGGTGCTCGAGTTCGAGGGCATGGTGCATGGCTTCATCACTCTGGGCAAATTCTTCAGCCAGGCCAATGAGGCGGTGCGGCAGGCGGGCGAGGCGCTGGGGCGTGCCTTTGCAGGTGCGGGGGCGTCCTAGACGCAGACGAAACTGACGACCTGCGGGCTGCTGGCGCAGCTTCGCCCCAGGGCGAAATGGCCGCGGCCGCGCAGGACGACCTCCTCGCGGGATAGCAGGAATTCCCGCTCCCCCTCGATCTGGACGAAGGTGCCGTTGCTGCTCCGGTCGATCAGTACGAACTTGTCGCCACGCAGTTCGATCTCGGCGTGACGGCGGGACGACTGGGTGTCGGCGATGACCAGGTCTGCCGCAGGGTCCCGTCCGATCCGGGCGCTGGGCCGGGCGGAATTCAGGATGATGGAGCTGGCGTCCAGGTAGAGGCGGAGCTCAGGCTCCGAGTCGAGCAGGAAGTGGTCGCTCTGGACGATCGTGAGTTCGCCCACCGCTTCGCACATCAGCTCGCACAGTTCGACCGGGCGGGTGACGCCACGGATCACGCGCGGCGGCAGGCTGTGCAGCACCGAGCGCCATTCCGGGCCAAGCCGGCGGGCGGTTTCGGATGAGGTGATGGCCTTGCCCGGCGAGGCCAGCTCGGCCAGGCGCGCTGCAAAATTGACGGTGTCGCCGAAGACGTCCGTGCCACTCGCCACCACGCCGCCGAAGTGAAAGCCGATGCGCACGGCGAGGCGTTGTTCGGGCGGGGAGGGGAGCTCCTTGATCGCCAGGTGGATCGCCAGGGTGGCGTCGGCCGCGCTGTCGGCCTCCCGGAAGACCGCCATCAGGCCGTCCCCCGTGTGCTTGACCACGCGCCCGCGCTTGGTCTCGACCGCGATGCGCATGGCGCGGATGCTCCTGTCCACGACCTCAAAGGCGGTGGAGTCTCCCACGCGCTGGTACAGCTGCGTGCTGCCGACGAGGTCGGCAAACAGTACAGCGCATTCTTGAGCGGGGGGCGTGGATTCGGACATCAGGCGGGGGGCGATATGGGAAGCACTATTTTAGCCGAGTTCGTGATTTTCTCCTCGCTTCGGAAAGTATCAAATTTTCGACCCTCCGGCGAGGCCGCCCGTCGGAAGGGGATTGAAACGATTCGGGCGGGTTTTGGCAACTTACGGCGCTTTTACTTGATCTAACCCACTGCATACATGGTGGGGCGATGAGATAATACTGTGTTCTGTCACTGGTAGCCTGTGGGTGCCACGACTCTTCACGTCTGTCTGGAAGGGGTTTCATGAAACGAGTTGATGATTTTCGTCTGAATTTCGGCAAGCAGGAACTGGTGCCCATAGTCATCGGCGGTATGGGGGTGGATATCTCCACCGCAGATCTGGCACTGGAGGCTGCCCGGCTCGGCGGGATCGGTCATATCTCGGACGCGATGGTCAAGACGGTTGCCGATCGTCGCTTCAATACCAAGTTCGTGAAGGACAAGCTCAAGCAGTACAAGTACAACGTTGCGAATTCCGACAAGTCGATGGTCCAGTTCGACCTGGGCCAGCTGGCCGAGGCGACCCGGCTGCATGTGGGCCGGACCATGGAGGCCAAGCGCGGCGAGGGCATGATCTTCGTCAACTGCATGGAAAAGCTGACCATGAATGCGCCGAAGGAGACCCTCCGGGTGCGGCTCGCTTCGGCGCTGGATGCGGGTGCCGACGGCATTACGCTGGCGGCCGGCCTGCACCTGGGCTCCTTTGCACTGATCGAGGATCACCCCCGTTTTCGTGATGCCAAGCTGGGCATCATCGTGTCCTCCCTGCGCGCCCTGCAACTCTTCCTGCGCAAGAGCTCCCGGACCAACCGGCTTCCCGACTACGTTGTGGTCGAGGGGCCGCTGGCAGGCGGACACCTGGGCTTTGGCATGGATTGGGCCAAGTACGACCTGGCGACCATCGTGGCCGAGATCCGGGCCTGGCTGCTGGCCGAAAAGCTCGATATCCCCCTGATTGCGGCGGGCGGCATCTTCACCGGCAGCGATGCCGTGTCCTTCCTGGAAAACGGCGCCAGTGCCGTGCAGGTAGCGACCCGCTTCACCGTCACCCGCGAGTGCGGCCTGCCGGAGAATGTGCAGCAGCATTACTTCAAGGCCAGCGAGGAGGAAATCGTCGTCAATCAGATTTCGCCCACTGGCTATCCGATGCGGATGCTGACGGGCAGCCCGGCTATCGGTTCAGGGATCCGCCCCAATTGCGAAGCCTATGGCTATCTGCTGGACAGCACCGGGAACTGTTCTTATATCGATGCCTACAACAAGCAGGTCGCCCTGCATCCCGGTGAAAAGAAGCTCATCGTGATGGAAAAGACCTGCATGTGCACCCACATGCGCAATTTCGATCTGTGGACCTGCGGGCATTACACCTATCGCCTGAAGGACACCTCGCGCCGGAAGGAAGACGGCAATTACGAGATCCTCTCGGCCGAGCATGTCTTCCGCGATTATCAGTTCAGCACCGATAACAAGGTCGCGCTGCCGGTGTGAGTCTCCGGAGGGGCATGAAAAAACCGGGAGCTGCCTCCCGGTTTTTTTTCATCCGAAGAAGCGCGTCCGGGCCTCTTCGGGCACCGCCATGCCGGTGGCCGACGCCCGCTTGAGCAATTCCCAGTAATAGCGGTAGGAGGCCCGGTCGTGCAGCTTGCCTGCATGCTGGATCGGCCCCCAGTGGGCGTCCTGGGCGGCGATGAGGATGTTCGAGGCGTCCTCGACTTCCGAAAAGTCAGGGCGCATGGCTTCGACGATCGGCACGATCTGGTTGGGGTGGATGCTCCACATGCGGAGATAGCCGAACTCCCTGCGGGCCCGCTCGGCATCGCGGCGGATGTAGTCGATGTCCTTGAGCTCGGTGGTGACGTTGTGGGAGGGCACGACGCCATTGGCGAGGGCCGCGGCCGCGATGTCGCACTTGGCGCGGACGACCAGCGGATGCTCGAACTGGCCGGGGCTGCGCATTGCCGATCCTGGGATGGCGCCGTGGTGGCCGCTGACAAAATCCATCAGGCCGAAATCGAGGGATTCGACCCGGTCCAGGGCCGCGATCTCCCATGCATCCCGCAGGGCGCCGTGGGTTTCGATGAGTACGTGGACCGGGATCTGGCGCTCGATGCCATGTTTTTCCTCGGCGCAGCGGATGGCCTCGATCTGGAGTGCGGCATCGGCTGCGCTGCGCGGCTTGGGGATGGTCAGGAAGGCGAGGCGCCGGCCGGCCTGGCTGACCAGGATCTCCACATCCTGTTCCCAGTGGGGATGGGTGATGTCGTGGATGCGCGCGCCGACTCGGCCGAAGCGGTTGTCGCCGGACATGACCACGGCAGCGGCCATCGCGGCGTGCTCCGCTTCAGCGCCCGCGCGGGCTCCGTCCTCGCAGTCGCAGGTGATGTCGAAGACCGGCCCCAGTTCGTGCTGGACGGCCAGGGCCTTGCGCATCAGTTTTTCGCTGCCGGCGTAATGGTCGACGGCGGGCAGGATGGGGAAGGGCTTCTCGCCCTGGAAGAGGATCTTTTCGGGGTGCGGCAGGGGAGGCATGGTGCGGACGGCTGGAATGTAGGGTCGTGCGAGAGTAACAAAAAGGACGGCATAAAAAAACGCGGGGGCGTTTCCGCCCCCGCGCTGGATCGATGAGGCTGACGCCCCGCCTGATCAGGCCAGCAGGTCTTTCACGCCGTCGCGCTCTTCCAGCAGCTCATTGAGCGTGTGGGTCATGCGTTCGCGGGAGAACTGATCGATTTCCAGGCCCTGGACGATCTTGTACTCGCCGTTTTCGGTGGTGACCGGGAAGCCGTAGATGATGCCTTCGGGGATGCCGTAGGAACCGTCGGACGGGATGCCCATGGTGACCCATTCGCCATTGGAGCCCAGCACCCAGTCACGGATGTGGTCGATGGCGGCATTGGCGGCGGAAGCGGCGGAGGACAGGCCGCGGGCTTCGATGATGGCTGCGCCACGCTTGCCGACGGTCGGCAGGAACACGTCGCGGTTCCAGGCTTCGTCGTTCACCAGCGCCGGCACCTTGTCGCCGTTGGAGGTGGTGAAGCGGTAGTCGGCGTACATCGTGGGGGAGTGGTTGCCCCAGACGACCAGGTTCTTCAGGCTGGACACTTCACGGCCGGTCTTGCCAGCGAGCTGGGACAGGGCGCGGTTGTGGTCGAGGCGCAGCATGCCGGTGAAGTTCTTGGCGCTGACGCGGCCGTACTTGACGGCGATTTCCTTGGCAATGTAGGCGTTGGTGTTGCAGGGGTTGCCGACCACCAGCACCTTGACGTCCGGAGCGGCATGCTGGCCGATGGCAGCGCCCTGCACGGTGAAGATCTTGGCGTTTTCGGTCAGCAGGTCCTTGCGCTCCATGCCGGGGCCGCGGGGACGGGCGCCAACCAGCAGGCAGACCTGAGCGTCCTTGAAGGCGACATTGGGGTCGTCGGTGGCGATCATGCCGGCCAGCAGCGGGAAGGCACAGTCTTCCAGCTCCATCATCACGCCCTTGACGGCCTTCTGGGCCTGGGGGAGGTCGAGCAGTTGAAGGATGACGGGCTGATCCTTGCCCAGCATTTCGCCACTGGCGATGCGGAACAGGAGGCTGTAGCCGATCTGACCGGCAGCGCCGGTTACTGCGACACGAACGGGGGCTTTTGCCATTATTGAGACTCCCTCTCAGAAAGAAGTGTTATGGACTCGTTGCTGCTGTCTCGCGCCGCCTTCACGCCGCCGCGATAGGATTCGTTGCTGGGATCAGTGTCTGATCGGTCAACAGCCGAATCGTAGGAGTATTTCCGGGGACTGTCAATTTCCATGTTATATGTCTTATATAAGACAAAAGACATGCCATAGACTGGTCTGGAAAAGTGTGATTCAATAGAACGATGCGACCCGAATCGCCCACCTTCAGTCCCCTGTATCGTCAGATCAAGAATCTGATGCTGAATGCCTTGGAGTCCGCCGAGTGGCGGCCAGGACAGGCCATTCCCAGTGAACAGGAACTCGCGCTGCGCTTCAATGTAAGCCAGGGTACCGTCCGCAAGGCCATCGACGAGATGGCGGCTGAAAATCTGCTCGTGCGCAAGCAGGGCAAGGGCACCTATGTGGCATCCCACAATGACCCTCGGGCGCTCTTCAGATTCCTGCGTCTGGTGCCAATGGACGGCGATCTGGCGCACCCCCAGAGCGTACCGCTTGATTGCTGGAAGGCCAAGGCCGGCAACGAGGCGGCGCGGATGCTCGGCATCGAGCTGGGGGCGCCGGTGACCATTCTGCGTCGTCTTCTCAAGTTTTCAGGCAAGCCCGTGGTGATCGACGAGATCTACCTGCCGGGGGAAATCTTCCATGGGCTCACCATGGAGGTCCTCCAGAGCGGCCACGGCTCCCTCTACAGTCTCTTTGAAACCCGTTTCGGGGTTCGCATGATTCGTGCGGAGGAGCGCATACGCGCTGTGGCTGCAGATCGCATGACCAGTGAAACCCTTGGCGTCTCCGAAGGTACTCCATTGTTGTCGGTGGAGCGGGTGACTTATACCTACGGCGACAAGCCGGTGGAGTGGCGGCGGGGGCTTTATTCGACTGCGGAGCACTACTATCTCAATGAATTGAATTGAGGTTTTCAAGTTGGCAGGAGGGCCCGGCCTGTCAGTAGTCGGTAAGGGTATATACTTATAATTTTGTTGTGTGGGAAAAGTGCGGCCTATTTGGCCGCAATTGCTAGAGGGAAAATCTATGACAGAGGTGACTTTGAAGAAACAGCGCCCGAAGCATCTGGCGCTGAACGAGATCAGGCTTCCGTTGCCCGGGAAGGTCTCGATCCTGCACCGGGTGAGTGGTTCCGGTCTTTTCCTGATGCTGCCGGTTCTGCTGGCCCTGTTTGGTGCGAGCGTCGGCTCACCCGAGTCTTATGCAGTCTTTCGTGAGTTCGTCGGCAACATCTTCGTGAAGCTGCTGCTCGTGGGCCTGCTGTGGGCTTACCTGCATCATTTCTGTGCAGGCATCCGCTTCCTGCTGCTGGACGTTCATGTCGGTGTCGATAAGGAATCCGCCGTCAAGAGCGCCCGTCTCGTGCTGATCGTCAGCCTCACCCTCACTGCTCTTCTGGTGGCCAAACTATGGTAAAGCCCATCATTGTCGGCGCCCACTACGGTTTCCGCGACTGGCTCGCCCAGCGCGTCACTGCCGTTGTGATGGCCCTGTATACCCTCGTCTTTGCTGCTTACGCCCTGTCCATGCCGGATGGCTCCTTCGAGAGCTGGCGCGGTGTCTTCAGTGGCGGCTTCATGAAGTTCGCGACCTTCCTGTTCTTCATGTCCCTGTTCTTTCACGCCTGGATCGGCGTGCGGGACATCTTCATGGACTACATCAAGCCGGTCGGCATCCGCCTGACCCTGCATTCGGTCGTCGCCCTTCTGCTCATCGGCTATGCCGGCTGGGCTGCTCAGATTCTGTGGAGGCTGTAAGTGAAAGTCGCTAAGCATACCTTTGATGCGGTAATCGTCGGCGCCGGCGGCGCTGGCCTGCGGGCGGCCCTGCAGCTTTCCGAAGCCGGTCTCAAGACCGCGGTCCTGACCAAGGTGTTCCCGACCCGCTCCCACACCGTGGCGGCGCAGGGCGGCGTGGCGGCCTCGCTGGGCAACTCCACCGAGGACAACTGGCACTGGCACATGTACGACACCGTCAAGGGGTCCGACTGGCTGGGCGACCAGGACGCGATCGAGTTCATGGTCAAGAAGGCCAATGAAGTCGTCGTCGAGCTCGAGCACTACGGCATGCCCTTCGACCGTACCGATAACGGCAAGATCTACCAGCGTCCGTTCGGTGGTCACTCCCAGAATTACGGCCAGACCCCGGTGTCCCGCTCCTGTGCGGCTGCCGACCGTACCGGCCACGCCATGCTGCACGCCCTGTACCAGCGCAACGTCCGCGCCAACACCCAGTTCTTCGTGGAATGGATGGCGATGGACCTGATCCGCAATGCGGATGGCGATGTGCTCGGCGTGACCGCGATGGAAATGGAGACCGGCGAGGTCTCGATCTTCCACGCCAAGGCCACCATCTTCGCGACCGGCGGTGCCGGCCGTATCTACTACAGCTCCACCAACGCCTTCATCAACACCGGTGACGGTGTCGGCATGGCGGCGCGTGCCGGCATTCCGCTGGAAGACATGGAGTTCTGGCAGTTCCACCCGACCGGTGTGGCCGGCGCGGGCGTGCTGATCACCGAAGGCGTGCGCGGCGAGGGCGGCATTCTCCGCAATGCCTCCGGCGAGCGTTTCATGGAGCGCTATGCGCCCAACCTGAAGGATCTGGCCTCCCGCGACGTGGTGTCCCGCTCCATGGTGACCGAGATCAACGAAGGCCGCGGCTGCGGTTCCGAGAAGGATCACGTCCTGCTCGACATCACCCACCTCTCGCCCGAGACCATCAACAAGCGTCTGCCGGGCATCCGCGAGATCTCGATCCAGTTCGCCGGTGTCGACCCCATCAAGGCGCCGATCCCGGTCGTGCCGACCTGCCACTACCAGATGGGCGGTATTCCGACCAACTACAAGGGCCAGGTCGTTGTGCCGAAGGACGGCAATTCGAACGTCCCCGTGGCGGGCTTCTATGCCGCTGGCGAATGTGCCTGCGCCTCCGTGCACGGCGCCAACCGCCTCGGCACCAATTCGCTGCTCGACCTGCTGGTGTTCGGCAAGGCCGCCGGTGAAACCGTGGTGAACGACTTCAGGTCCGGCCAGCTCACGCTCAAGCCGCTGCCGGAGAACGCCGCCGACGTGTCGCTGGCCCGTATCGCCCGCCTGGAAACCCAGACCAATGGCGAGGACGTGCATGAGGTTCGCCTGGCCATGCAGCGCACCATGCAGAAGCACGCCGGTGTGTTCCGCTTCGCCGACATCCTCAAGGAAGGCGTCACCAAGATCCTCGAGGTCGCCGAGCGCGCCAAGACCACCCAGATCAAGGACAAGTCCAAGGTCTGGAACACCGCCCGCACCGAGGCCCTGGAGCTGGACAACCTGATCGAGGTCGCCAAGGCCACCATGATCTCCGCCGAGGCCCGCAAGGAATCCCGCGGTGCCCACGTGCGTGACGATGCGATCGACTGCGCCGAGACCCCCAACGGCCGCGACGACAAGAACTGGCTCAAGCACACGCTGTGGTACAGCGAAGGCAACCGTCTTGACTACAAGCCGGTCAACCTGCAGCCGCTGTCCCCCGATGTCGAGCCGATCGCGCTCGCCAAGCGTACCTACTGAGCGTTCCGGAGAATAGAACATGAGCAGCAAGCGAACCGTACAGTTCAAGATTTACCGCTACGATCCGGACAAGGACGACAAGCCCTACATGCAGGACATCTCCGTCGAGCTCGAAGAGTCCGACAAGAAGCTGCTGGACGCGCTGGTGCGTCTCAAGGCCAAGGACGACACCCTGTCCTTCCGCCGGTCCTGCCGCGAAGGTGTGTGTGGCTCCGACGCCATGAACATCAATGGCAAGAATGGCCTGGCCTGCCTGACCGCCATGGAGAACCTGGCCCAGCCGATCACCATCCGTCCGCTGCCCGGCCTGCCGGTCATCCGCGACGTGATCGTCGACATGACCCAGTTCTTCAAGCAGTACCACTCGATCAAGCCGTACCTGGTCAACAACGACCCGGCGCCGGAGCGTGAGCGCCTGCAGAGCCCGGAAGACCGTGAAGAGCTGAACGGCCTTTACGAGTGCATCCTGTGCGCCTGCTGCTCCACCAGCTGCCCGTCGTTCTGGTGGAACCCGGACAAGTTCGTCGGCCCGGCCGGCCTGCTCGCCGCTTACCGCTTCCTCGCGGACACCCGCGACCAGGCCACCAGCGAGCGCCTGGACAATCTTGAAGATCCGTACCGTCTGTTCCGCTGTCACTCGATCATGAACTGCGTCGATGTCTGCCCGAAGGGTCTCAACCCGACCAAGGCCATCGGCAAGATCAAGGACATGATGGTTCGTCGCGCCGTATGACGCTGAACAGGGGACGCGTGCGCTGGCAGTGCCGTCGGGCTCTTCTCGAGCTCGATCTGGTGTTCGCGCGTTTCCTCGAACGGCACTTTGATCGTCTGACCGACGATCAACTGGCTGATCTGGATGACCTGCTGATTGTCGAAGACCATGACCTCTGGGCCATGGTCAACGGCAGCCAGCCGGTTGCCAAGGACAGCTGGAAGGAAATGGTCGAGTTGCTACGCGAACGCTGACAGACCGGGCAGCCCGACCGCTAGGGAGCTGGAGTTTCAACAGGGAAAAGGGACCAAAACATGACCACGCAACGCACTGCTGCACTGAACGTAGATGGCAAGTCCGTCGAGTTTCCGATCATGTCGGGGACGCACGGCAACGATGTGATCGACATTCGCTCCCTCGGGGGCAAGACCGGTTTGTTCACGTATGACTCGGGTTTCCTGTCTACCGCCAGCTGCCAGTCCAAGGTCACCTACATCGACGGTGACAAGGGTGAGCTGCTGTACCGCGGCTACCCGATCGAGCAACTCGCCGAGAACTGCAACTTCCTCGAAGTCACTTATCTGCTGAAGAATGGCGAGCTGCCCAACGCCACCCAGAAGACCGACTTCGAGAGCACCATCAAGCGTCACACGATGGTTCACGAGCAGCTCTCCAAGTTCTATTCCGGCTTCCGTCGTGACGCCCACCCGATGGCCGTGATGACCGGCGTGGTCGGCGCCCTGTCCGCCTTCTACCACGATGCGATGGACTTCGCCGACGCCGAACACCGCAACGTCAGCTTCAACCGTCTCGTGGCCAAGATGCCGACCATCGTGGCGATGGCGTACAAGTACAACACCGGCATGCCGTTCATGTATCCGGACAACGAGCTGGATTACACCGCGAACTTCATGCGCATGATGTTCGGCAACCCGTGCGAGAAGTACGTGCCGAACCCGGTGTTGGTCCGCGCCCTGGACGTGATCTTCACGCTGCATGCCGATCACGAACAGAACGCCTCCACCTCCACCGTGCGTCTGGCCGGCTCCTCCGGTGCCAACCCGTTTGCCTGTATCGCTGCCGGCATCGCCTGCCTGTGGGGCCCGGCTCACGGCGGCGCGAACGAAGCCTGCCTGAACATGCTGGAAGAAATCGGTGACGTGTCCCGCGTGGGTGAGTACATCAACCGCGCCAAGGACAAGAACGACAGCTTCAAGCTGATGGGCTTCGGCCACCGCGTCTACAAGAACTTCGACCCGCGCGCCAAGCTGATGCGCAAGGTCTGCTACGACGTGCTGTCCGAACTCGGCCTCGAGAACGACCGCCTCTTCAAGCTGGCCATGGAGCTCGAAAAGATCGCCCTGGAAGATCAGTACTTCGTCGAGAAGAAGCTCTACCCGAACGTGGACTTCTACTCCGGCATCGTGCAGAAGGCCCTCGGCATCCCGACCGACATGTTCACCTGCATCTTCGCCCTGGCGCGCACCGTCGGCTGGATGACCCAGTGGGAAGAAATGATCACCGATCCGGAATACAAGATCGGTCGTCCCCGTCAGCTGTACATCGGCGCCGCCCGCCGCGACGTCGTACCGCTGGCCCAGCGCGCCTAATATTGCCCGGAGGGGGAGGGGGAAACAGGAGAAGCGGATGCGGGATGGTCGACGTCTTTGGCCATCCCGCTTCGTTTGTCCGGAAGAATCTGTAGATCAGGGATTTCTCCCCACCGGATGCAAGCACATCCAAAAAGACAAGACATAAAACAGGTGGTCGCCCATGATGAAACAGCTGTTTGAAAGCTCCCAGTTGTTCGGCAGCAATGCGCCGTTCATCGAGGAACTCTACGAGAACTATCTCGACAATCCCGATTCCGTCTCGGAAGAATGGCGGAGCTATTTCGATTCCCTGCAAAACGTCCCGGGCAAGGGCCCCGACGTGGCGCATTACCCGATCATCAACGCGTTTGCCGACATGGCGAAGCGCGGCCCGGTGCGCACCGTGGTGGCGAGCGGCACCGACCAGAAGCAAGTCGGCGTGCTGCAACTCATCAATGCTCACCGCTTCCTGGGGACCCGCTGGGCCCAGCTGGATCCGCTCAAGCGCACCGAGCGCCCCGAGATCCACGAGCTGGAGCTGTCCCACTACGGCTTCACCGAAGCCGACCTGAACCAGACCTTCAACACCGGCTCCTTCCATGGTCTGCCCGGTGACCACGCCACCCTGCGCGAGATCCTCGACGCGGTGCGTCAGACCTACTGCGGCTCCATCGGCGCCGAGTACATGTACATGACCGACATCGGCGAGAAGCGCTGGATCCAGGCACGCCTGGAGCCCACCCGCGGCAAGCCGTCCTTCCAGCCGGAGCACCAGCGTCGCATCCTCGAACGCCTGACGGCTGCCGAGACCATGGAGCGCTACCTGCATACCAAGTATGTCGGCCAGAAGCGCTTCTCCCTCGAAGGCGGTGAAAGCACCATTGTGGCGATGGATGAGCTGATCCGCGTCGCCGGCAGCAAGGGCGTCCAGGAAATCGTCATCGGCATGGCCCACCGCGGCCGTCTGAACGTACTGGTCAACACCCTCGGCAAGTCGCCGAGCATGCTGTTCTCCGAATTCGAAGGCAAGGCGGCGTCCGACCTCTCCGCAGGCGACGTGAAGTACCACATGGGCTTCTCCAGCGACGTCATGACCGCCGGCGGCCCGGTGCACCTGACCCTGGCCTTCAACCCGTCTCACCTGGAAATCGTCAACCCGGTGGTCGAAGGCTCCGTGTACGCCCGCCAGGTCCGTCGTGGTGCCAACGGCAAGTCCGAGATCATCCCCGTGATCATCCACGGCGATGCGGCCGTTGCCGGCCAGGGCGTCAACCAGGAAATGCTCAACTTCGCGCAAACCCGCGGCTACGGCACGGGCGGCACGATCCACATCGTGGTGAACAACCAGATCGGCTTCACCACCTCGGATCCCCGCGACTACCGTTCGTCCCTGTACTGCACCGACATCTTCAAGATGGGCGAGGCACCGATCTTCCACGTGAATGGCGATGACCCGGAGGCCGTGGCCTTCGTCATGGGCCTGGCCGTGGAATATCGCCAGGAGTTCAAGAAGGACGTGGTTGTCGACATCGTCTGCTACCGCAAGCTCGGCCACAACGAGGCCGACGAGCCGATGGTGACCCAGCCGCTGATGTACAAGAAGATCGCCAAGCACCCGGGCACCCGCAAGCTGTACGCGGACAAGCTGTCCCAGCTGGGCGTGGTCAAGGCCGACGAGCCGGAGCAGTTCATCAAGGACTACCGCGCTGCGCTGGACAAGGGCGAGCTGCTGTCCAACCCGGTGCTGTCCGACTTCAAGCGTCAGTTTGCCCAGGACTGGGGTCCGTACGTCGGCAAGAAGTACACCGACAAGTGCGACACCAAGGTGCCGATGGCCGAGCTGAAGCGCCTCGCCAAGTCGCTGACGACCACGCCGGATGGCTTCACCCTGCACCCCCGCGTGCAGAAGATCATCGACGACCGCAAGGCGATGGGCGACGGCAAGCTGCCCTTCGACTGGGGCATGGCCGAGAACCTGGCCTACGCCAGCCTGCTGGTTCAGGGCTTCGGGGTGCGCATCTCCGGTGAGGACGTGGGTCGTGGCACCTTCTTCCACCGTCACGCCGCGCTGCACGACCAGAACCGCGACCAGTGGCACGACGGTACCTACTACCCGCTGCAGAACATCCGCGAAGGTCAGGGTCCGTTCTACTGCTACGACTCCGTGCTGTCCGAGGAGGCCGTGCTGGCCTTCGAATACGGCTACGCCACTGCCGAGCCGAACCAGCTCGTGATCTGGGAAGCCCAGTTCGGTGACTTCGCCAACGGCGCCCAGGTGGTGATGGACCAGTTCATCAGCTCCGGCGAGGCCAAGTGGGGCCGTCAGTGCGGTCTCGTCATGATGCTGCCGCACGGCTACGAAGGTCAGGGCCCCGAGCACTCCTCCGCCCGCATCGAGCGCTACATGCAGCTGTGCGCCGAGATGAACATGGAAGTGTGCATCCCCTCCGGCCCGTCGCAGATCTTCCACCTGCTGCGCCGCCAGGCCCTGCGCAAGATCCGCAAGCCGCTGGTGATCATCACGCCGAAGTCCCTGCTGCGCCACAAGGATGCGATCTCGTCCCTGGACGACCTGTCCAAGGGCACCTTCCAGACCGTCATCGGCGAAGTGGACGAACTGGACGCCAAGAAGGTCAAGCGCGTCGTGATCTGCTCAGGCAAGATCTACTACGAGCTGCTGGCCCACCGTCGTGCCAACAACATCGACGACATCGCCATCGTGCGCCTGGAGCAGCTCTATCCGTTCCCGGCCGAAGCCTTTGCCGCCGAGGTCAACAAGTACCCGAACGCCAAGGAAGTCGTGTGGTGCCAGGAAGAGCCGCGCAACCAGGGTGTCTGGTACTGGCTCGCCTCCCGCCATCACCTCGACAGTGCGCTGGGCGACAAGCACAAGTTCCTGCTCGTGGCCCGTCCTGCTGCCGCGTCTCCGGCTGTCGGCTACTACGCCAAGCACAACGCGCAACAGAAGGCTGTTATCGAAAATGCGTTCGGCGAAATCAAAGCCTGATGCCCATGTCCATGCCGAACTGAAAAAGAGGGAGAAAACATGCTGATCGAAGTCAAAGTGCCGCAACTGTCCGAGTCCGTTTCCGAAGCCACCCTGGTGAGCTGGCACAAGAAGGAAGGCGACTCCGTGTCCCGTGACGAAAACCTGATCGACATCGAGACCGACAAGGTTGTGCTCGAGACCCCGGCTCCGGCCGACGGCGTGCTGGTCAAGATCGTCAAGAACGGCGGCGATTCGGTGACCTCCGGTGAAGTCATCGCCACCATCGATACCGAAGCCAAGGCCGCCGCCGGTGCGCCGGCTGCTGCTGCGCCGGCCGCTGCCCCCGCCGCTGCTGCTCCGGCGGCGGCGGTCAGTGGCGCCAGCCCGTCCGCCCGCAAGATCCTGGACGAGAAGGGCATCGCCGCCGCCGACGTGGCCGGCTCCGGCCGTGGTGGCCGTGTCACCAAGGAAGATGCCGTCGCTGCCCAGCCCAAGGCTGCCGCTGCAGCCGCCGCACCGGCCGTGGCGATCGCCGCTGGCGACCGTACCGAGCAGCGCGTTCCGATGACCCGTCTGCGTGCCCGCATCGCCGAGCGCCTGATCCAGTCCAAGAACGAAAACGCCATCCTGACCACGTTCAACGAAGTGAACATGGCGCCGGTGATGGCCCTGCGCAAGCAGTACGGCGACAAGTTCGAGAAGGCTCACGGCGTGCGTCTGGGCTTCATGGGCTTCTTCGTGAAGGCTGCGGTTGCCGCCCTCAAGAAGTACCCGATCCTGAACGCCTCGGTCGATGGCAACGACATCGTCTACCACGGCTACATCGACATCGGTATCGCTGTCGGCTCCCCCCGTGGTCTGGTGGTGCCCATCCTGCGTGATGTGGACAACATGTCCATCGCCGACATCGAGAAGAAGATTGCCGAGTTCGGTCAGAAGGCCAAGGACGGCAAGCTGTCCATCGAGGAGCTCACCGGCGGCACCTTCTCCATCTCCAACGGTGGCGTGTTCGGCTCCATGATGTCCACCCCGATCATCAACCCGCCCCAGTCCGCGATCCTCGGCATCCACGCCACCAAGGACCGCGCCGTGGTCGAGAATGGTCAGGTCGTGGTGCGCCCGATCAACTATCTGGCCATGTCCTACGATCACCGCATCATCGACGGCCGTGAAGCCGTCCTCGGTCTGGTGACCATGAAGGAAGCCCTGGAAGATCCGGCCCGTCTGATCCTGGACGTCTGATCCCACCTGTCGAAGGCACTGCCGCAGCCCGCAAGGGTTGCTGCAGTGCCTCGTTTACATCCGCACAAGGAAACGATAAATGGCGAAGCAATTTGACGTGCTGGTCATCGGCGGTGGTCCCGGTGGCTACGTGGCCGCGATCCGCGCCGCGCAACTCGGTTTCAACACGGCCTGCGCCGAATCCAACCCCTACGCCGACCCGAAGGGCGAGCCCCGCCTCGGTGGCACCTGCCTGAACGTGGGCTGCATCCCGTCCAAGGCCCTGCTGCACACCTCCCACCTGTTCGAGGAAGCCGGTCACGCCTTCGAAGAGCAGGGCATCTCCGTCGGCACCCCGAAGATCGACGTGGCCAAGATGATCGGCCGCAAGTCCAAGATCGTCGAGCAGCTCACCGCCGGCATCAAGGGCCTGTTCAAGAAGAACAAGGTCACCTTCCTGGCCGGCCATGGCGCCTTCGTCGGCAAGACCGACGCCGGCTGGCAGGTCAAGGTCGGCGAGGAGATCGTCGAGGCCAAGAACGTGATCGTGGCCACCGGTTCCACCGCCCGCCACCTGCCCGGCATCCCCGTGGACAACAAGCTGGTGTGCGACAACATCGGCGCGCTGGACATCGATTCCGTGCCCAAGCGCCTCGGCCTGATCGGCTCCGGCGTGATCGGCCTGGAGATGGGCTCCGTCTGGAAGCGCCTCGGCGCCGAAGTGACCATCCTCGAAGCCATGGACAGCTTCCTCGGCGCTGCCGACCAGGACCTGGCCAAGGAAGCCCTCAAGCTGTTCACCAAGCAGGGCCTCGACATCAAGCTGTCCGTCAAGGTCGGCAAGGTCAGTGTCGGCAAGAAGTCGGTCACTGTCGAGTACGAGACCAAGGACGGCGCCCAGAAGGCCGAGTTCGACCGCTTGATCGTCTCGGTCGGCCGCGTGCCGAACACCGCCGGCCTGAACGCCGAAGCGGTCGGCCTCAAGATCGACGAGCGTGGTTTCATCGATGTGGACGGCCACAACCGCACCAACCTGCCCGGCGTCTGGGCGGTGGGCGATGTGGTGCGCGGCCCGATGCTGGCCCACAAGGCCATGGAAGAGGGCGTTGCCGTTGCGGAGACCCTGGCTGGCCAGAAGGGTCACACCAACTTCGACACCATCCCCTGGGTCATCTACACCTCCCCGGAAATCGCCTGGGTGGGCAAGACCGAGCAACAACTCAAGGCCGAAGGCGCCGCCTACAAGGTCGGCAAGATCCCCTTCATGGCCAACGGCCGTGCCCTGGGTGCCGGTACCCCGGCAGGCTTCGTCAAGATGATCGCCGATGCCAACACCGACCGTATCCTGGGCGTGCACATCATCGGTTCGAACGCATCCGAGCTGATCGGCGAGGCCGTGGTGACCATGGAGTTCGCTGGCGCGTCGGAAGACCTCGCCCGCATCTGCCATGCCCACCCGACCCTGTCGGAAGTGGTGCACGAGGCTGCGCTGGCGGTGGACAAGCGTCCTCTGCACTTCTGATCGCCGGGGGCCGGTCAGCCGGCCCCTGCGTCAGCCGGGGGTGGTCAGGCGTAAAATGCCTCACCACCCCCGTTTCCATCCTCAGTCCCTACAAGAACATTTCACGAAGATGCCCCACCGAATCCTCAAGGTTGCCGAGCACGGCATGCTCGACGCCTACGAAGCGACCCTCAAGGCGCGCGGCTTCAAGTCCGACCCTGCCCAGCGCGCCGCCGCCCAGCGCCTGCAAGCCCTGTACTCCGATCTGGTGGCGTTCAAGGCGGCCCGCCGGGGCACCATCCGCAAGCTGCTGTCCCGTCCCAAGCAACCCCGCAGCGTGTATTTCTGGGGTGGAGTAGGGCGCGGCAAGAGCTTCCTGATGGATTGCTTCTTCGATTCGGTGCCCTACCAGCGCAAGCGCCGGGTGCACTTCCATGCCTTCATGCAGGAAGTCCAGAACGATCTCAAGAACCTCAACAACGAGCCTGATCCCCTGCAGAAGGTGGCCGACCGGATCGCCCGCCAGACCCGCCTGCTGTGCTTCGACGAGTTCCATGTCTCCGACATCGCCGACGCGATGATCCTGGGCCGGCTGCTCGACGCCCTGTTCGCCCGCGGCACCATCTTCGTGATGACCTCCAACTACCCGCCGGACGGCCTCTACCCCAACGGCCTGCAGCGCATCAACTTCCTGCCCACCATCGACATGATCAAGCGTCGTTTCGATGTGGTGGAGGTCGATCACGGCACCGACTACCGCCTGCGCACCCTGGAGCAGATGGATGCCTTCCTGGTGCCGGGTGACGATGCCGCCGACAAGCATCTGGCCAGCGACTTCGAGAAGATTGCCGGCACCCGGGGGGAGCCCGGCGAGATCGAGGTGCTGGAGCGCAAGCTCAAGGTGGTGCGACGGGCCGCCGGCGTGATCTGGTTCGATTTCGAGACCCTCTGCGGCGGCAACCGCTCCCAGAACGACTACCTCGAGATCGCCTGCGAGCACCACACCCTGATCCTCTCCCGGGTCCCCAAGATGAGCGCGGCCATGGCCTCCGAGGCGCGGCGCTTCACCTGGCTGATCGACGTGCTCTACGACCATCGGGTCAAGCTGCTGGTCAGTGCCGAGTGCCAGGCCTATGACCTCTATGTCGAGGGGCGCCAGGCCAGCGAGTTCCACCGTACCGTCAGCCGCCTGATCGAGATGCGCTCCCGCGATTACCTGGCCGAAGCCCACCGGGTGGACTGAGGCGCCCGGGCCGGTGTTGCGGGCCGGCAAGCGCTGGAGCCTGCGGCGGATCGTATTCTTCGCCTGAGCACTCTGGCGCTATCATCCCATTTGTCATGAACGTCGAAAAAGCCTTCGCCCCCGACGGCCCCCTGGCCGCTGCCATTCCCGGTTTCTCGCCCCGCGTGCAGCAGGTCGAGATGGCGGAGCACATCGCCCACACCCTCAAGGAGAACGGGGTGCTGGTGGCCGAGGCCGGCACGGGTACCGGCAAGACCTACGCCTACCTGGTGCCTGCCTTGCTGGGCGGCGGCAAGGTGATCATCTCCACCGGCACCAAGACGCTGCAGGACCAGTTGTACAACCGCGACCTGCCCACCATCCGCGGCGCGCTCAAGGTCCCGGTGGCGGTGGCGCTGCTGAAGGGGCGTTCCAACTACGTGTGCCACTACCACCTGGCCCGCAACCTGGTGGATGGCCGCTTCACCACGCCGGAAGACGCTGCCCACCTGCGCGCCATCGGGCGCTTCATGGAGATCACCCAGAGCGGTGACAAGGCAGAATGCCCCGAAGTGCCCGAAGACGCCGCCGCCTGGCAGTTTGCCACCTCGTCCCGGGACAACTGCCTGGGTCAGGACTGCCCGAACATCAAGGAGTGCTTCGTCGCCAACGCCCGCCGCACCGCCATGGATGCCGACGTGGTGGTGGTCAATCACCACCTCTTCTTCGCCGACGTGATGCTGCGCGACGAGGGCATGGGCGAGCTGCTGCCCTCCTGCAACGCCGTCATCTTCGACGAAGCCCACCAGCTGCCGGAAACGGCCAGCCTGTTCTTCGGCGAGAGCGTGTCCACCTCCCAGCTGCTCGAACTGGCCCGCGACACCCGCTCCGAGACGGTGGCCGGCGCGCGCGACTGCCTGGACCTGATCGAGGCTACCCGCAAGCTCGAGAAGGCCGCACGCGACCTGCGCCTGTCGGTGAATGCCGAGAACGCCCGCTTCGGCTTCGCCCAGATGGAAGACAACAAGCCCTTCCACGAGGCCGTCGAAGCCCTCGACGCCGAGCTCGCGGCCTTCTGCACGCTGCTCGAGACCCAGGCCGAGCGCTCCGAGGGCCTGGCCAATTGCCTGCGCCGCACCCAGGAGCTGCAGCAGATCCTGGCGCGCTGGCAGAATCCGGAGGGCGCCGACTGGGTGCGCTGGGTGGAGGTCTTCAGCCAGTCCCTGGCCCTGCATGCCACGCCCTTGTCCATCGCCGCCATCTTCAAGCGGCAGATGGACGGCCATCCGCGGGCGTGGATCTTCACTTCGGCGACCCTCGCCGTGGGGCGGGATTTCGGCCACTACTGCCGTGAGCTGGGCCTGCACTGGGTCGAGCCGCCGATCGACACCGCGGTGTGGGGCAGCCCCTTCGACTATCCTCAGCAGGCCATCCTGTATGCCCCCCAGGGCATGCCCGAGCCCAACAGCCCCGAATACCCGGACGCGGTGGCGGAAGTTGCCTTCCCGCTGATCCGCGCCGCCCAGGGGCGCACCTTCGTGCTGTGCACCTCTCTCAAGGCGATGCGGCGCATCCATGAGCTGATCGGCGAGAAGCTGGAGCGCGAGAAGCTCAAGCTGCCCCTGCTGATCCAGGGTGAGGGCTCGCGCACCGAGCTCCTCGACCGCTTCCGGCGTCTCGGCAACGCCATCCTGGTAGCCAGCCAGAGCTTCTGGGAGGGGGTCGATGTGCCCGGCGATGCGCTGTCGGTGGTGGTGATCGACAAGCTGCCGTTCGCGCCCCCCGATGACCCGGTGTTGGCCGCCCGCATCGAATACATGCAGAAGTCCGGGCGCAGTCCCTTCATGGAATACCAGCTGCCGCGGGCGGTCATCAACGTCAAGCAGGGGGCGGGGCGGCTGATCCGCACCGAGCGCGATCGTGGCGTGCTCGCCATCTGCGATCCGCGCATGCTCACCAAGCCCTATGGCAAGCGGGTCTGGCAGAGCCTGCCGCCGATGCGTCGGAGCAAGGTGGTGGACGAGGTGGTGGCCTTCCTGCAGCAACTGCCTCCGCCTGCCGCGGAGAAGTGACGCGTCCGCCGGGCTGAGCGCTGTTTCTGCACGGTGGCCGAGCCGGACGTGGTTCGGCCCGGGGCTTGGTACAATCCGCGGCCTGTCAGTTCCTCTGCGCGATCGGTGACCTCCATGTCTCTCAGTACGCTCTTGCACGCCCTTCCGGAAGGCTGCCAAGGATGAAAAGTGTCTTCGGCTTTGCCGGCTGGTCCGGTTCGGGCAAGACGACCCTGATCGAAAGGGTGATCCCCGAGATCACCCGGCGGGGGCTCCGGGTGTCGGTGATCAAGCACGCGCACCACGGCTTCGACGTGGACAAGCCCGGCAAGGACTCCTGGCGCCACCGGGAGGCCGGGGCGGGGGAGGTGCTGCTG
>WBTZ01000044.1 GCA_009026175.1 Zoogloea sp.
CTCCCGTGCGGCGGCCTGCCAGGCCCGGTCGGCGAGGGCCGCGGCGGCGACCACCCGGGCCGGGCCGGATATCGGCCAGGGCCCCAGGCGTTCGGCCAGTGCCGCCAGCAGCGCCGGTTCGGCAAAGACGAAGCCGACCCGCGCCCCGGCCAGACCGAAGAACTTGCCCAGCGAACGCAGGACCACCAGGCCGGGCGTGCCAGCGAGGGGCACCAGGCTGTCAGCGGGCTCGGCATCGAGGAAGGCTTCGTCCACGATCAGGCGGCCACCACGGGCGGCCAGGCGGGCCCGCCAGTCGAGCAGTTGCGCGCGGGGAAAGCGCTGGCCGTCGGGGTTGTTGGGCTGCACCAGCAGCACGGTATCCGCATCCGCCACCGCCGCATCGATCTCTGCGGCGGGCAGCGCGACGAGCTGATGCTCGCGCCAGGCGTGGGGATGCTCGGCGTAAGTCGGCGCGAGGGTCAGCACCCGCCCCGCCGGGAAGCAGGCCGGCAGGGCCTGGATCGCCGCCTGGGAGCCCGCCACCGGCAGCAGCAGCGGGTTGCCATAGAAGGCCGTCGCCGCCTCGGCCAGGCCATCATCGTCCTCGGGCAGGCGCTGCCAGGCCTCGGCCGGCACGGCCGGCAGCGGGCAGCTGAAGGGATTGATGCCGGTGGACAGGTCCACCCAGCCGGCCAGCGGAATGGCGTACTGCTGCGCCGCCCGGCGCAGTCGCCCGCCGTGCTCAAGCATGGATGAAGGCGCTCGCCGCAGCCACCGCCAGCAACCACAGCCAGACGCTGTTGTTGACCAGCGCCAGGGCCTTGTCGATGTCGCCGGCCTTCGCCTGGGCGCCCTCGCCCAGCGGCGGACGGGTTTCCAGGCGGCCGTGATAGACCGCCGGGCCGCCCAGGCAGACATCCAGCGCCCCGGCCCCGGAGGCCATCACCGGGCCGGCATTGGGGCTGTCCCAGGCCGGCGCCTGGGTGCGCCAGCAGTGCAGGGCCCGCGCGGTGTGGCCGAGCAGGGCGTAGCTGAGCGCCGTGAGGCGGGCCGGGATGAAGTTGAGCACGTCGTCGATGCGCGCCGCGGCCCAGCCGAAACGCAGGTAACGCTCGGTCCGGTAGCCCCACATCGCATCCAGGGTGTTGGCCAGGCGGAACAGCAGCGCCCCCGGCCCCCCCAGCAGCGCAAACCACAGCAGCGCCCCGAAGATGGCGTCGTTGCCGTTTTCCAGCACCGACTCGACGGTGGCCTTGGCCACCCCGGATTCGTCCAGGCTGGCGGTATCCCGCGAGACGATCCAGGACAGGCGCTCCCGCGCACCGGCCAGGTCGCCGGCAGCCAGCGGCGCGGCCACCGCCCGGGCATGCTCGGCCAGGCTGCGCTTGCCGAGGGCAAAGTAGAGCAGGCCCACGTCCAGCGTCAGGGCCAGCCAGCCGCCCTCCGCATGCACCGAACCGGCCAGCGCCACCCAGGGCAGGACGGCGACGCTCCAGGCCAGCAGGCCCGCCGCCCGGTTGCTGCCGAGGCGCCGCATCAGGCGCTCGACGGCCGCCGCATAACGGCCGAAACCGACCAGTGGATGGAAGCGCCGGGGCTCGCCCAGCAGGCGGTCGAGGAGCAGGCCGAGGGCCATGGGAATGGCGATCGGGAACAGGGCGGCGAGAAGCAGGACGAGCATGGGATAATCAAAAACTTTTTGCACCCTGGATTGTAAGTCATGCGTCAAGCCCGCACCCTGATGGTTCAGGGCACCACCTCCGATGCCGGCAAGAGCACCCTGGTCGCCGGCCTGGCCCGCCTGCTCAAGCGGCGCGGCGTGCGGGTGGCCCCCTTCAAGCCGCAAAACATGGCGCTCAACTCCGCGGTGACGGTGGACGGTGGCGAAATCGGCCGCGCCCAGGCCCTGCAGGCGATCGCCGCCGGCCTCGAACCGCACACCGACATGAATCCGGTGCTGCTCAAGCCCTCCAGCGACATCGGCGCCCAGGTCATCATCCACGGCCACCCGGTGGCCAACCTGTCGGCGCGGGACTACCACGACTACAAGCCCCGGGCGATGGCCGCCGTGCTCGAGAGCTACGGCCGCCTCGCCGACGCCTACGAGGCCGTCCTCGTCGAGGGCGCCGGCAGCCCGGCCGAGATCAACCTGCGTGACCGGGACATCGCCAACATGGGCTTTGCCGAAGAGGTGGACTGCCCGGTGATCCTGGTCGCCGACATCGACCGCGGCGGCGTCTTCGCCCACCTTGTGGGCACCCTGGAGCTGCTCTCCCCCTCGGAGCAGGCCCGCGTGAAGGGCTTCGTGATCAACCGCTTCCGCGGTGACATCGGCCTGCTGCAATCGGGCCTGGACTGGCTGGAGGCACGCACCGGGCGCCCGGTGCTGGGCGTGGTCCCCTACCTCCACGGCCTGTTCCTCGACGCCGAGGACGCCCTCGCCGACGCCCGCGCCGAGAAAGGCGAGGCCCGCCTGCGGGTGGTCGCCCCGGTCTATCCGCGCATTTCCAACCACACCGACCTGGACGCCCTGCGCCTGCACCCCCAGGTGGATTTCAGCTGGGTCGGCCCCGGCCAGGCCATCCCGCCCGCCGACCTGATCGTGCTGCCCGGCTCCAAGGCCGTGCAGGCCGACCTGGCCTGGCTGCGCGCCCAGGGCTGGGACGAGGCCATCCGGCGCCACCTGCGCTACGGCGGCAAGCTGGTCGCCATCTGCGGCGGCTACCAGATGCTGGGCCGCCAGTTGCACGACCCCCTGGGCCTTGAAGGACGCCCGGCCAGCGTCGCCGGCCTGGGCCTGATCGACGCCGAGACCGTCCTGGAAGCCGAGAAACAGCTGGTCAACGTGAGCGGCACCCTCGCGCTGCCCGGCCGACCGGCCATCCACGGCTACGAAATCCACATGGGCGTCACCCGCGGCCCGGCCCTGACCCGGCCCAGCGCCTTGCTCGGCAGCACACAGCGGGCCGACGGCGTCCTGAGCGAGGACGGGCAGATGCTGGGCACCTACGTGCATGGCCTGTTCGACCACCCGGACGCACTGACCGCCCTGCTCGCCTGGGCCGGCGTCGACGACGCGCTACGGGTCGACCTGGCCGCCCGCCGCGAAGCCGACCTCGACCGCCTCGCCGACAGCCTGGAAAGCAGCCTGCAGCTGGACCGGCTGGCCGCCTGCTTCGGCCCCGGCCCGGCCGCCAGCGCCTTGCGGACGTCATCTTCCGCCGGGCTCCCTTGACCGCACCCCCTGCCCCTCTCTAACATTCCCGGATGGACGCAGAACTCGCCTCACTCGAACAGAAGCTCGAACAACTGATCAGCCGCCACGCTTCCGAGCAGGCACGGCTGCACGGCCAATTCACCGCGGCCCAGGCAGACAAGCGCCAGCTGCAGGAGCGGGTCGACGCCCTCGAAAACGCCAATCGCGAACTCAACGACAAGCTCGGACTGGTCGGCAGCCGCCTCGAGGCGCTGCTCGCCCGCATCCCGGAGGCCTGAGATGGAACACCTCGACATCAAGCTCCTGGGGCGCGAATACCGGGTCGCCTGCAAACCCGAAGAGAAGGACGCCCTGCTCGCAGCCGTGGCCTACCTCGACGAAAAGATGCGCGATCTCGCCGGCAAGACCAACTCGGCCGGCGAACGGCTGGCAGTCATGACCGCCCTCAACATCACCCACGAATTTCTGCAGTTTCAGCGTGCCGGCGGGTTTGACATCCCCACGCTCAAGCGTAGAATCGAACGCATCAACGGTCGACTCGACGGTGCCCTGGCAGAGCAGGAAACGCTCTTCTGAGATCCCAGGAACACCCCGGCTCCACCGGGCAACACAGGTTTCGGTTAATCCCCTGCGGTGTTGGTCAAGGCTTAAAACTCCTTGAACCAATGTCTACGTGACATGGGTCGCTGACCATTGAAACCGCTGGTGTGCGCGCTCCTCGTCGAGTGTGCCTGATGCGGAAGGAATGCGGCCCCCCTGAACTCCGGTTCAGGATGAAGGCCTGACGGCACGCGCGGGGGACCCAACAAGCAAAAGGCGCAGACCACGGTCTGCGCCTTTTGCTTTGCCATCCTGACCTGCACAGTCCTGCTGCAGGCCATCCGGGGAGCCGCCGCCCCCCGGACAGAATCCACTCAATCCGGAGCCTTGAAACCCGCGCCCGCCTTGTTGGCCAGGAAGGCCACGGCACGCTTCAGCTCGTTCTCGGTCAGGTCGGCTGCGCCACCCTTCGGGGGCATGGCGTTCTTGCCCGCCGTGGCGGACTTCACCAGGCCATCGTAACCCTGGGCCAGGCGAGGCGCCCAGGCACCCTTGTCACCCGCCTTCGGGGCGCCGGCAGCACCGCTCTCATGACAGGCGCCACACACCGAGGTGTAGATCTGCTCGCCCGTACGGCTGCCCGGCGCAGCTGCCGGCGCGGCCTGCAGAGACACACTGGCGACCGGCTGGGTCAGCTTGGCAGCCAGCTCTTCGTCAACAGCCGCCTTCTTGCCACAGCCCACGAGCTGAGTCGCCAGGGCCGCCACACCGACAGAAAGCGCAATCCGCGCAAAGGAACGGACGGGGGAACTACGAAAATCCGACATGCTGAATTCCTCGAGTACGGGCTAAATGGGGTAAAACATTGATTATAGCGGGGCTATTCATCTTCTGTCAGGCAAAGCATGGACTCTGACAGCGATTCGCGCTATCCTGCGCCCCACGCAACGCATCAAGAAGCAAGAAGCACCGCGCGCCCGTAGCTCAGCTGGATAGAGTACTGCCCTCCGAAGGCAGGGGTCGAACGTTCGAATCGTTTCGGGCGCGCCACGAATTCAATGGGTTAGATCGAAAGATCTAACCCATTTTTGTTTTGTGCCCACGCCGTGCCCATCCTGCGCCCATGCCGTGCCTCGCTCTCTGGCAGCTTTTCCCCAAAAGCAAGGAATTGGGTGCTGCTTTCCGTGCCTCTATTTTTCACGAAGCCGAATCGTCAGGCACTCGCTCGAACAAATCCCCTACCTCACACGCAAACAAAGCGCAGAGACAATCGATCGTCTCCATGTCTACCCGGTTGGCCGTCTCGTTGTAGAGCAGGGTAATCGTGTTGCGGTGTAGGCCTGTTTCACGGGCAACGTCAGCAATCTTGAGCTTCCGCTCGCCCATCATCCGGGACAGGTGACATCGGATCATTCTTTCCTCCAGAACAAAAAGTCATCTTGAGTGACAAAAATGGATTGACAATGACTTTCCGAGAGATAGAATGTCATTCAGAACGACGAAACGCCTAGCTGAATGCGTTTTTGCAGTTCTGCGTGATTTTAATTCTTGGAGACCGTCATGTCACTGACCTACCTCACCACCGACGAACTGTCGGGCCTCATCAAGTACGACCCAAGAACCATCCGGGAACGCCTCAAGGACAGCGTCCTTCTTGAAGGTAAGCACTACATCCGCCCTTTTGGGGGCAGGAAGATTCTGTACATCTGGGAGCACATCGAACGCGACATGGGCTTGAAGTCAGCCGATACCAGTTTCGCGATCCCGATGGCAAACGGAGGTGTGTGCCATGGGTAGTATTCGTCGGCGAACCGACAACAACCTTCTCTTTCTGGACTTCCGCTACAGGGATGTCCGCTGCAGGGAACAAACCGCGCTTCCCGATACAGCGATGAACCGGAAGAAGGTCCAGAAGGTACTCGACCGCATCGAAGCCGACATCGCCTCCGGCACCTTCGACTACCGCAAGTACTTTCCGGCCAGCAAGAACGCCGCCCGCTTCGATGCGCCTCCAGCAGTCAACGTTGCGCTGACCATCGCCGCACCGTGCCCGCCACCGGCCTCCCCGACACCCCTCTTCAAGGATTTCGCGGAAACCTGGTACCTGGAGAAGGAAGTGGAGTGGCGCAAGTCCCACCGGGTCACCATCCGGCGGGAACTCGACAGCCTGATTTCCCGCTTTGGGGAGATGGCGGTCGGCCAGATCACCAAGGCTGACGTACTTGCCTACCGCGCCGAACTCGGCAAAGTAACCGCGCGGGGCAAGGAAACCAAACTGTCTGCTGCACGGATCAACAAGATGCTGAACCCGCTTAGGCAAATCCTCAACGAAGCGGCCGACCGCTTCAATTTTCCCACGCCTTACCAGAACATCAAACAGCTTCGCATCAAGCGGACCGATGTGGATCCCTTCTCCCTCGAAGAGGTGAAGTCCATCCTCTCCACCGTGCGCGAGGATTTCCGCGACTACTTCACCGTGCGCTTCTTCACCGGCATGCGCACCGGAGAGGTGGATGGCCTCAAGTGGAAGTACATCGATTTCGAGCGCCGACTGATTCTGGTCCGCGAGACGGTCGTCCTCGGCGACGAGGAGTACACCAAGACCGACGGCTCTCAACGAGACATCCAGATGAGCCAGCTTGTGTTCGACGCCCTGAAGCGTCAGCACGCGGCGACAGGGAAACACTCGGACTTTGTCTTCTGCAACCGCTTGCACAAGCCACTGGATCACAAGAACGTGACCAACCGGGTCTGGTATCCGCTGCTACGTCATCTGGGCCTCAAGAAGCGGCGCCCCTACCAGTGCCGCCACACGGCCGCCACCCTGTGGCTCGCTGCTGGTGAGGCACCGGAGTGGATTGCTCGGCAGCTCGGCCACACCACCACGGAGATGCTGTTCCGGGTCTATTCCCGCTACGTCCCCAATCTCACCCGTCGTGACGGCTCAGCCTTCGAGCGGCTGATCACTCAATCAATCGCCAGCCAGGCCCTGCCCGTTGAAGCGCTCAAGGAGAACTGCGATGTCTGAGGTCAAAGTCACTTTCAGTACGAGCCGCCTGCCGGGAGCAGATCAGGTTGTGGATCGGCTCCCCACGGTGCTCCGCATTCAATCGATTGCGCGATTCCCCTTCGATGAGCGCCATATGCTGTGTCAGGCCGTTCTGTTTCACGAGCAGGCAGGCCTGAAGGTGGAGTGGCTGTGCCGCCAGCCCGACAATCGACTGACGGCCGGCGCGCTGGTGTCGATCCGCTGGCTCGGGCGCCCGGTGTCGACGACGGGCGCCATCCGGATCTCCCGCCTCGCCAAACTGGAGCGACCGGAAGCCAGCTTGAATCCCTTTGCCACCATCCCCCACAGTTGGGTCAAGGACAGGCCTCTGGTAGCACGTGCAGCCCAACTCTGGGAAGGCTTGGGACGACCGCTCCAGCACCTCTTCAATGCGATCTTCTGGGACCACCACCGCTTCGAACGCTATCTGGATGGACCGAGCTCTCTGGCGGGGCATCACAATGGACGCAACGGCAATTTCCGGCATGCGGTCGAAGTCGCCGAGCGGGCGTTGGCGCTCGCCAGCCATCATGCGGAAGCGCATCTTCCTGTCCTTCTCGCCAGCAGCCTGCTGCACGACGCCGGCAAGGCCGAGGAGTACCGTTTCAATGGTCGCCACCGTCGCTTCGAGATGACCGAACGCGGCACCCTCCTCGGCCACAAGCACACCGTGCTCGAGTGGATCGCCGCCGCCCGCGCCCAGCACCGGGTGATCGTGCCGGAAGCGCACTATCTGGCGCTTCTGCACACAATCACAGCCGCCAAAGGGGCGCCCGACTGGCTCGGGTTGCGCGAACCGCTCAGCCTGGATGCCCACATCCTGTCCATGGTCGATCGCCTATCCGGCCAGGCAGATCTGGTCGCCCGCAATGCGCCAACACAAGATGGGTTCGGCGCTTACCACCGACACCTGGGCGGGCGGCCCTATGTCCTGAGGGAATGAACTCTGCCCGGATCGGCTGCAAGGCAAACGCTCAATAGCAGGTCGCAGCTTTCGCTTAGGGTTTCGGGACGATTCGCTATGCTGTTCATGACAGCGGACGTCCCGTCACTCCCCTCCCCCGACATAGTTTGGAGACACTCATGAATCATCATGAGGACGACGCTCGTCCATCAATTCCGCCGCTGCGTGGCACCCGCATCTCCCGTTCAGTCCTCCTCTCCAATCCACGACTGATTGGAATCTGGAGAAAGCACTTCGACGAAACCAGCTGGCGCCTCTACGCCATCTGCGTCTTTGCTCCCCACGCCCTGGACCAAGACCACGCACTGGAAGAACCCCGGTACCTGCAGGCCTACCTCCAGCAGCAGGCCCACAAGGTCGAGAACATGATCGGCTGGGCACGGAAGCAGATCGAAGCCCACGGCTTGCAGGAAGGTGAGCCAGGCGCATTGGAGCGTCTCGAAACCGACATTCGCAGTCCTCTGGCCAATGCCTATGCCGATCTCTTCCTCCGGGCGGATCTGGCAATCCGACTGCTTGACGCCTTGTGGGTGCAAGGAGAGCTAACTGACTCCGGGCACCAGGAGAGAACGCGTGCGGTACACGGCGCGGCACTCGGGATTCTGGGGGAAACCCGAAGAGCTCATGCGCGGTGCCGGGACAGAATCGAAGTGCAATACCTTAGTCGTAAGGCAGCGGCGCTGACGGGCACTCGACCTAAACCGTCAGCTCACCCCTCCTGAAGCTGGGTGAGCAACTCGCGGAGTCGATCCGGGCTGCATCCGCCGAGAACGCGGATCAGCTCCGCCAGGTCGTCCTCGGGCTCGTACAGGTAGGAAACAGGGACATGGAGTTCAGCGGCAAGGCGTTGGGCCGTCTGCAAATCAGGAACATGTTTGCCGCGCTCGTATTGATTGATCCGGGCACTGGCGACGAACTGGTCGATACCAGCAAGGATGCCAAGCTGCTTCTGCGACACACCCTTCGACTCGCGGGCTGCCCGAAGGCGCCGCGCAAACACTGACCTCTCGTCCATCCCCGTCCCCTGCACATGAGGACTAAGAGATTCTTAGGAACTACACCTATGGCATACTAAGGAATACTTAGCATTCAGATCATCGGACTCAAGCACCAAGACGCCCTTGGCTACGAGTCCATCAAAGAACATTTCGTCAAATCATCCAGACAAGGACACAAGCATGAACAAAATGGCCGTCACGCTGGCTATCAGCGTCACTCTCACCGGGTGCGCCACCAAGCCAAAACCTCACCCACCCTCCCCGGTGAAACACCAACTCCAATCCCTACCGATCGAGCAGCGCTATGGGATTCCGATCTACCTGAAAAATACCAATGGCACCTGGACAGCATCGGAGGTTGGGGATATCAACAACCCGAATACCGAGCGGGTGAAGCTGTTTCCTAAGGCGGACTGGAAGGCGGATCCCGACTTTCCGAGAGGTGGCTGGGACACCACCTGCAAGCCTGGATCCGAGGTCAGGTCTTCAAAATCGGGCGACTACAATCGCTGCAACTCTCGGCTCTTCGTCAACGAGGACGGCAACAGGATCCTGGATCGCAGCCTTCTTGAGCGCATCCTGGCCCAGACGGGCGCAGTGGAATTGGTTCGAGGCACCGAGCCGCTCTGGCAATACCGGGCAAACTTTGAGGGGATCCGCAACACCACGAATGAAGTCGCCATCAAAGCCTTCATCGACACCTACTCAAACTACGACCCGGACCATGTGATCAAGCCTCTTCAGGCGCGCCTAACGGATATCGAACGGCAAGCTATGCAAAGGCGGAACTATGCTGCACAGGAGCAAGAACGGATTGCCTCAAGGCAGACAAGACGTGAGGAGTACGTTCGCAGCCTGAAGATCGGCGACACGGTCGTGGTCAAGTCGGAACCGGTCGTGAAGTACTCGGAAGAAGTCCGAACCTACGTCATGAGGTCCCTTGAGTACCGGGGGCTGGTCATCGACATCAAGGGGCCGCTTCTCTATGTTCAGTGGCAGAACAGGGAGCCGCGGATGGAATGGATACCGGCGTCTTCAGTATCGGCTCCATGATCAACTCCAATTTGGGACTCCCTTCGTGTCTTGAAAGGTGATTCCGATCTGTGCGGTGAGGACGTGGGCATGCCACCGCTTGCAGACCCTCAATGGGGACGCCCTTCCAGACGGTGGTGGCACTGCACAGGGTGATCCAGTCGCCGCACCAAGCGGGCAGCATTAAGCCCCCGGCAAACCCATCTTCCCCCGACCGCTTAGCTCGCTAACCATAGTGTCCACTACGCACTAGAAGTGGACACTTCCATGACCCTCACCCCGCCCCGCCGTACCCGTCGCCCCCACTCCGAGGCATTCAAACAGTCCCTGATCGAAGCCTGCGGCGAGCCCGGTGCGTCGGTCGCCGGGGTGGCCCTGGCGAACAGGATCAACGCCAACCAGTTGCGGCGCTGGATGCGCGAGCGGGGCATCGAACCACCAGCGCTGTCTTGCCTGCCCTTACGTGTGGTGACCTCCGAGCCGATGGGCGGCTTTGTCCCGGTGCAGCTTTCCCTCCGCGTTGATCCACCCAAGCGCGCGGCGCAAATCATGAGCCTGATCCAGTCGGCGCGCCTGAATGGGCGTGAGCCCTACGCCTATCTGAAGGACGTCCTCACCCGCCTGCCGACTCAGCCGCAGAGTCCGATCGGGGAGTTGTTACCCCATCGGCGGAGGCCGGATTCAGCCTGAGGCTCGGTCAAGAGGGGATCGCCGGGGGCTTACGGACAGCACGCGCAGCTCGCCGGAGGCGGCGGTCTGGACCTGGGAGAGTTTACCGAAGCAAACCAGGGTACCGGCGTGGGCCGGGAACGCCAGGACGAGGGCGGCGCACCGCGCCCTGAGGGTGGCAATCCTGGGCATCATGGAATGAGACCTTCGAGGAAGAGATTTGGGGCAACCCACGCCGCCGCCGTTCAGCCCTCAGATACAGCTCTCCGATGAACTTCGAGCAATACCACTTTCGACAAGGAGAACGCCCAGACCACGACAATCGAACACTATCAGAGCGCTTGAGTTTCAAGCCGCAACCTGCCCACGGAATGGGGCAACTTCAACTTCAGAGAGCGGTCGGGCACTTTGACTCGTCCGAACTCGCCCTAGTTATCTTGACGGAGCTCATGATCCAAAGCGGATAGCACCCGCTTTGGGTTTGGCATGCTTGCTGGAACTCCTGCAACGGTACGCAGTAATGACCGCACAACTCGATCATGTATGTCAGACTTTAGTCGCCTGAGCGTCAATGCCGACAATGGCTGAAAGTGGCCAACGCTTCGACTATCCTGTCGACATGCAGTCTGTCCAGACATGCGACAGCAACCTGCCGACAAACTCAGCGCCCAATCAACCAGCCAATAGCTTTTGAGACAGCGCTGAGGAAAGTCACACCTTCAAAATCAATGTCGACCTGATCGAAATATTTCCAAAGCGCAATGGTGGTGCAGACCAGCAGGATGGCGATGCCGCCCCACTGACAGGGGGATGATGAAGCGGTGCCACATAACCTGGTCCAACAAGGTCGCGAAGACCACTGCTGCAGGTCCCTTGAGATCGCCCTTGCGCTCTACAGCCCAGGCCATCATGCAGGCCGGCAGTGCTGCATAGAAGAGGGAATAACCAATCGCGCCGGTCAATAGGGCACCAACGGGGCCGAACTTTGCGGCGATGTGTGCTGCATCGTCCACAGCCGAGGAAAGGCCGTCTCGCCGGCGACGGCTGTAGCGGTGGCAGCTCATTCGACCTCCCTTGTTTGGCCGGCCGACCGCTTCTCGACTTGAACGAAGGCCGTCTGCAGCCCTTGGTACGCCATGGGTGTTGCGCCTGTGCGGTGGCGCAGGCTTTTCATCTGTACATCCAGGGTGGCATAGACCAGGCCGCCGTGGAGCGGACGCACTACCTCAGCTAAGACCAGTACCCCTGCCAGCGCCCCGACGAACGGTGTGGCCACGGCGCGCGAAGCTAGCAGGGTCATCCCGCAGATGTCTTTGCGTTCGTCCGCTAGCTTCCTGTAGGTGTTGTTCAGCTCGGCGGCAGCCTGAGCGGTAGATTCGGCCGTCCAGATTTGGGACGGCAGGCGCGGGCCCGGGAACGTGTGCAGGCGAATGTTCCGGAAGTCGCGATAACCGCTGCCCAGCCCGGCCTCGACGATCAGCGAGAACTCGGCCGTATCGAGGTCGCGGCGGGCGGCGATGTTGTCGACGCCAAAGAGCGCCGTGGTTGGCTCGTCGACCATGATTCGATGACTGGAGCCGAATCGGCGCTCGACCAACGCAGTGGTGAAGCCGGCTGCCTCGAGACGGCTCGCCACCGCCCTGACCTTCGGCTTGAGCAGGTCGGTCGACCAAAGCAGCAAGCAGGTGCTGAGATTGGACTTGGCCGCCATGTCGAAATCTTGGAGCACCAAGTGTGGGCGACAGTCGGCTGCGTAGGGCAGCATACCCAGCGCCCACGCATAGGCCTGGCCGAGGTGGCCCAGACCGACGAGCCACAGAGATTTCGGCAAGTAAGTGAGCTCGCAGCCCTTGTGTGCGTTGTCACTCCAGTCGGCGACGGCCAGCGGGTTCCAAAGGGACATGCCGACGCTGCGGTGGCCGGCCTCCGCCAGGTCTCCGCGGACGTACATGAATGCCTCGTTGACTCCCAGCGCCGCGGCGCCAATGCCGGCTAGGGGGTTGTCGTCGGAGCAGGTCAGCCCGCCGCCGGCAACGACGGGCGTAATCTCGAAGCACCAGTGATCCCAGCTAAGCTGAACGCAGAAGGCGGGTAAATCGCTTTCGGGGGTAGCTCCGAGCACGAGCGTCGGCAGCTCGGTGGCGGCATTGGTGACCACCGCCGCGCCGAGCTCCTCTGCGACGCTGAAGGCGCTGCGACCTTGGTACAGCGGGACGTCGAGCTTGAAGCTCAAGTCGCCGTAGACCTCGACTCCGCCTAGGAAGGCGCGCACTGCCGTGTTTAGCGCGGTCAAGAAACAGGCTTGGCCTGCCAGCGTGTTAGCCCAGCCGTGGCCGAGGTGGATGCGCAGCCGGTAGCGAGAGAACAGCGCCACAGCCTCCTCGGGCGACGCGACCTCACCGGTGTCCAAGGCCATTTTAGCCAGCCGGTGCATGGAATCAGCGTTCAAGGTGGTCATTGAAAAACTCCAGTAACAGTAAGTCTCAGGAGGCGACCGACATCGGAGCCCGAATACGACGCCCATTGATGGTTGCCCTGGTAGACATAGAGACCGAGGTCGCGCGGGCGCGGATTGCCCTTGGCGAACCTGGGTACGATGAGGGCGATGTGTCCCTTCAGCGCGACCATGGGGTTCGTGCGGTCCGAACGGCTCTGGCCGGGGCCGAAGGGGTGCGTGTGCACGTCGGCTACGACGGTCATGCCGGTGGTGCGGCAGACCTCCCAGAGCTTGGCGAAGCTGTCGGCCTTCAGGGACACGTAATCGTTGCTGAACGCGTCGGGTTGAAGCTGCTCGTAGGCTAAGAAGCTAAGGGCTACGCGGCCGGCGTCGGTCTTACGTCCAAGGAGGAAGGCGCCGCTTTCGCGAACGCCGGCGCCTTGGTCACGAAGATGGGTCATCAGTTCCCCCCAAAGCGCGTCCGACATTTCAAGCAGGGGCACAGGCGTAGTCGCGGCTTTGAAGAAGTGCATGGACTATCTCCAGATAGTGGCTGATGCCTTTGGCGGGCTTCCAGATGAGCTGCGGGTACTGAGCGAACCAGCCGTCGTGGCCGACGATGCTCTCGCGGTCGCAGGGGATGTAGAGTGCATCGCCGTTCTTCCAGTTAGGTCTGAAAGCCAGCTGTAGGCGCTCGCCGCCCTGGGGCCACTTGTCGAAGGTCAGCCTGGTATTCGTCGACAGGTCCCAGAATGTGCCCGTGGGTGGCGTTGTCGGAAAGCCACCGCAGTCCAGGCGCAACGTGTACTCGCGCCGGTCGCGGGCAATAACATTGATGTAGGCGAAGGGCCACTCCAATTTCTTGAACTGCCAGCGGTTGCGGTCTTCGCCCGAGAGAAAGCGCGCCGACGCGAGGTCGGCACGCAGAGATTGCTCGTCCGGTGCCATACCTCGCCTCTTAGCCGTTGATGCGGTGCGCGGGCACCAAGTCGAAGATCACCGTGTACTGAGGACACTTGGCCAGCGTGCCGATGTGGATGTCCACGTCGGGCTGATCGGTAGTGCCGGCAATCTGCAGGACGTGTTCGGCGATGTCGCCCGGCGCCATGCCGAACTTCTCGCCGGCCCACAGGCGCACGCGGCCGACGGTGGTTGCCGGGCGGAACGTGTGGTGCACCACCTCGACGCCGAAGCGAACCTGCACTTCCACCTTCTTGCAGCGGTGGAGATGCAGGCGGACGCCATGCTCCTTCTTCAGGTGCTTGACGTGGGTCGCGTGGCCATGGGCGTCGTCGTCATCGTCCTCGACCGAGAGGGTCAGGTCGGACGCGTCGGTGCCAGGACGCAGCAGCGCCTGGACGGCGTGCTTCAGTTCGGCGACGGTGGCCTCGTCGCTGATTTCGACGAATTTGATGTCAGAGAAGAACTCCGACTGGATGTAAACGCGGATAGGCATTGCTGCTCCTTTACAGCTTGTGAGCTGCGCGGGATGCGCTGCTCATGCTGGATAAGTCGCAGGAAGACCTTCAAATCGGAAGTGAGTGAAGACGTGCTTGACCTAAGCTGGGCAATGCAAGAAGTGTCGGCACTTCGGGCACTCCCATTGGTTGGGGCGTGCCTCGAAGTTGCCGGCTAGCAGGCCCTCGGCCGCCGACACGGTGAACTTGTTGTCCCACCTTGGGCTATCGGGCCCCATGGTTTCCACGTCTCCGGTGCTTAGCACATGGATGCGTGCGTTGAACGAGAGATTCTGGTTCGTCGCAGCCAGGTGCTTCAGCATCCACCGGATTGAAGACCTTTGCCGGCCGAGCTTGCCCGGTGGCTTAGTGCGCACGAAGTCAATCGTGTATGCGTTCTTACCGGTACTCAAGATGTTGTGCGCCGCTATGTTGATTAGCAGCCCTGCACACTTGACCTGAAAGGGTTTTGCCATGGCTGCGCGTGGTACGCGTATAAGGCGGCGGCCTGCCGATAGAAGGCTGTTTGCATAGACGCGCAGGTGAGGAAGTGAGTCCTTGAAGGCATGTCCAATAGATGACAATGTGTTATCTACGTCGTTGGCAACAATTGAAGGGTCAGCGCCGTAGGGGACGAAGAGCTCACGCATCACCGCACCCTCAATCAAGGCTGCAGGGTGGAGACCCACTGCTGGCTTGAGGTTCTTGACGAAGTCGTAGTAGTAGCGCCTTGGGCAGACCATGTAGGTCATAAAGCCCTGAAACTCGCACTGTCCAGCATGATGGTCAGCCCCAATCGTGGCGGCTTTGGGTTCCGCAGGTTTGGCCGCGGTGGCGACTCCCTGGACGGGCCGGAGAAGATGGGCGGCGTTAGAGATTGCGCTCACACACTTGGCCTTGGTTCCGGCCTGGTTCTCGTATAGGACGAGATGCTCGCGGGCCCTGGAAAGCGCGACGTAAAGCTTGTTCGACGCCTCAGTTCTTTCCTCGAGGTTTTCTTCCTCGTCAAGCGACTGCAGCAGAGACTCTGGCATGAGGTCTGGGGCTGTAGCCATGACGAAGTGCTTCGCGTCAATGTCGACAACGTGAACTGCCTCGAACTCCAGCCCCTTGCTGCCATGGATGGTCATGACTGCAACTGCGTCGAGGCTGTCTGCCTCGGGCGGTGGCACGCGAAGTTCGCGGTCATCACCGATACGTAGGCGGCGGCGCAGTCGAGAAATAAAGCTTCCGACGGTCTGATACGCGTGGCCGCCATCAGGCACGCGCAGGAAATAGATGAGCTGCCACAGGGCGATGCGTCGCGTGATATCGAGGATGGTGTTGCCGGCCAAGTGCGGGGCGAGGATGTGCGTGCGGTCGAGCAGCAGCGAGCAGATGATGTCCCAAGGCGAGTCTTTCGACGAAAGGCCTTTGAAGATGGATTTCCAGCGCTGCAAGGCAGCGATGCCATTCTTAGACAGGCCTGCTGGTGGGGCATCGAACCACGACAGCGCTTCCGGTCGTGAACTATCAAGCCAGGTGAGGATGAGGTCCACGTCCGCCGTAGGCATTTCTAGCCCAGGCAGACGCGAGAGGCGCAGCAAGCCGCTCCCTGAGCGGTCAATAAAAAGCTGAAGTAATGCCAGCAGGTCTTTGGTTTCGGGGCGCTGGAAAATGTCACCAAGGTGCAGGGCGGGTATCCCCGAAGCATTCAAAGCATTGGCCGTCTCGCCACACGTATCGTGCCTGCTCGCCAAGACCACCTGATCCCTGTAAGCCACTCCGAGTTTGTGGATGCGGGCAACATTGGCTGCCACTTCACCTTGTACGATGTCCGTGGTTGGGCACTTGACATGAAGCGGCGTCACGCCGCTCGCGCCTCGAGCGGGTTCTACGTAATCGAGTGGGAGAAGGTGTTGCAGTGGGTGGCTTTCGCGTCCTGTGTACTCAAAAACTCGAACGACTTCCTCGTAGCTTCGTCGGTTCTCGTTTAGCGGAAAGGGCACGTGGTCGGGGTAGTCGTCGCCGAATTTCACGATGCTGCGCATAGAGGCGCCGCGGAAGCGGTAAATGGCTTGACGGGCGTCGCCGACCACCCAGAGCGTTTCCGCATGGGCGGCCAGGGCCTTCACCAACTGGGCGCTTGCTCGATTGACGTCCTGATACTCGTCGACCAGAATGTGCTTGAAACGACCCACGCTGGGTTTGAAGCTCTCATAGTTGTCGGTCAGCGCGAGCGCTGGCAGCATCACCAAGTCGCCCATGTCAACGAGATGGGGGTTGTCCTTAGTGTTTGCCTCGTAGCAGTTGTAAAGTTTCGCCACATCGCGTTGCCGAGCAAGTAAGTCGGCCGGCGTTTCCGCTGCCGAAGCCTCCACCGCTGCTGCGTACGTGGCGGCATCTGCGAGTTCGTCTTTCGCTCGTTGAATGGCCTCAACGACGGTTTTCAGCCAGTCGAGCGGGTCGCCCAAGGGGTTGAACGCCTGCAGGTCCAGACTGTAAATATGCGGCTCGAGTACCGCAATCTCGGCCATCTTGTCCGCGACCCCAAAGCGAGACTGAAGGCTGAACTTCTGGCAGTTTTTTCGCAGGAACTCTAGCCCGAACGCATGGAAGGTGCCGACCCACATCTGATGTGCGTTCTCCACACCCAGCTGCTGTAGACGGTCCACGATTTCTCTCGCCGCTCGATTCGAGAAGGTTAGCAGCAGCAACTCTTCTGGCTTCGCGCCGTTTTCCAAGAGACGCTGTACCCGCATCAGCAGTGTTGCTGTCTTGCCGGTGCCGGGGCCTGCCTTTACCAGCGATGTCGTAGCCTTGGATTCGGCGGCGGCTATCTGCTCAGCCGTCGGTACGAAGGCCTTAGGAGGTTCAGAGGCCTCTTCAACCGGCTCGGGTAGCAGCAAGCCATCCAGCAGCTGCTGCCTGACAAGTTCTAAGGGAAGTTCGAGCTCCCTCGCGAGTTGGTCTGCCGTCCTCCCTGAGAGGAACAGGTTGCGGGCCACATCTCTTGGTAGCAGCAACTCGCGCGCAAAGATGTTGGCTTGCAGCTCCGCGCGCTCGCGCGCCCCATAGGCCTCGACCTTCTGGGTACCGGATGTCTCGCCGTCCTCCGGCTTCAGTGTGGTGTCGACGACCTTGTGACAGCCATCATGCGTCTCGTGATGCAGCTTCCAGTGCCCGAATTCATGCGCCACAAGGAAGGCCCGCTCTCCCGTTGAAACGTCGTTGCGGACAACGATATGTTGGAAATCGTGGTCCAGCATCGCATCAGCGCCCCCGAGGGCTCTGTCCGAGGGGGGGGCGTCCGAAATCAGGAAATTCTCAGCATCTTCGTGGGCAACAGCAGTAACGACGACATGGGAGACAATGCCCGATGCGGCAGTTTCTTTGAAAATGTGCTGTCGCAGCCGCCTCGCCGCCTCGCGAGCGCGATGGAAGGGGGTCACGAGGCGTCCTCCTCCGTTTGGAGTGCCAGAAGTCGCTTCTTCTCGTCTTCGCTCACAGTCAAGGAGCGAACAGCGCTCTCCCAGGTCTCCACGCCGGGCACATCCGGTGGACGGGCGGAACTGTAGCTTCTGGAGCCCACGAGCTGTGGACCCAGGCATTGGATAAGGTCTTCTGACAACACGTTCAGATGCTGCGCCAAATCCCGGACGACCTTCGCGGGCACGTTGGTGATGGTCGTGAGAACTTTGACCAGGAGCAGTGCGTTGCTGCCGAACCCGACAGCGGCTGCAGCCCGGGCCAGCTTGGCGCCGACCAACGTGGCGACCGCGCGCTTCGTGGCTTCGATGTCCGAGGTTGGCACCGATTTCCCGTCGATTTTGTGAAGCTGATTCAGTACGTAGCTCTGAAGGCGAGAGACGGACTCTTCAGAGACGTCGGCAATGTCCGCCGCCGGCACCTCAGGCGAAGCCTCGTAAGCCGACCAAAGAGCGGCGAACTCGAGGATGTCCTCACTGTATTCAGGGTGGGCTTCGCAGGCGCGAAGAACCAGGGCGGGCGACGGCTTGTCGGCGGAGAAGAAGAACTCGTCCAGAACTTCATCGAGCGACAGCCTACGAATGGGCGATGTCATTGCTTGAACTCCTTCCGCATCTCTGCGACCTTATCGAGGGCTGTGTTCTTATAGGTATTGATGGTTCGAGTGCTGACTCCAAGCGCAGCCGCAATGTCCTTGACGGACATCTCGTCTACGAACAGCATCGTGTAGACGAAAAACTCTTGCTTAGTGAGGACAGCCTGGAGATGGGCGACGATCTGAGCATGCTCTTGTTTGCTGGCCAGGGCGTCGGCCGGTGTAGCGTGCTGGCGAAGCGCGGAGACTTGTCGAATGGTCTTGTCAGGGTCATCGTCTTCGTCCGAGCGTTCCATGGCATCGAGGCTGTCCTGGAGGTTGCGCTTTTTGGCCAGCAGACGGCGCTGAAAATCGAGAGCACGGCGTTTGAACAGCTGCCCAAACAGCTTTTCGGCATGCGCTGCGTCACCTGGGCGCGTGACTAAGCACTCCCAGACGTACTGCGACAGCTCCTCGGCGGCCTGGTCGAGGTTCCCGATGTTTCCAGGGTAGATGCCGCTACGCACTGCGAAGCCCTTGGCGAGGCTGAGCAAGCGCCGCGACAGCACCCTTGAAAGCATCCCGACACGGCTGGTGTTTCCAGCCTCACGAGCGCGTCCGAATATTCGAAAGACCTGCTCATCGGGGATGAACAGTGGGTCATGCCCCCAGTCCGTGCGCGCCAGCCTAGCCAGAAGAGCGCGGTCATCAAGGGCCTCTACGGCAGCGTCAGATTCTCGTTTGTGCATCGTTGTTTTCCGTTGGTCACGCAAACACCCTCTCGTGGTTTTCAATGGATGCCCCCTCGCATGACTAAGTCGCAAGAGAAGCCGAAAATCGGAAGCTACCGGGCCCAGCAGGATAAAATGACCCACGAAGGATGGCTCCACGGCAGCGGATTCCTAACTGCTCAGTATGCGATAACTTCGCGTTACATGTGCATAGGTCGAGCCACCGATACGCTGCTCGCGCGGGTGGTCCAGATCTTCGGCAGCGCCCAGCCCCACCATGCCTATCGCTTCGCCAACGCCCGGGGCTCGCGCATGAAGGTGCTGGTCAATGACGGGTTCGGGCTGTGGCTCGTCGCCCGGCGTCTTCACCAAGGGCGTTTCGTCTGGCCGGCGCCCACCGCGGAGGGCCGTCTGGTGCTCTCGTGAGCCCAGTTTGACGCGCTGGTGCTGGGGCTGCCGTGGCAGCGGGTGGGCGATGGAGGTGTCATTTCCCTGGTGTGAACGGCCGGCAATCCGGGTTTGTGTGCTTCTCTATGTTCAGTGGCAGAACAGGGAACCACGGATGGAATGGATACCGGCGTCGTCAGTCTCATTGCCTTAATCCCCAGCTATCGATCCACACTACTGGCTGCGTAATGTGCTTTACGCAGCCCGAATTAGCATTGTACGTTTGCGAATCTCACGTAGCGGGATACACACACGCATGTTGAAGCTGAAGTTATGCGACAAGCCTGTCAACCACCTGTTGAGTTTGGTGATAGACAGGCTTATCGCAGAGAAGATGTCCTTTTAGGCTGGAATCAGCTCTTCTCGGACGCGAAATCATCCTTTCGGTTGTCATCATCCGAGCCGTGTGCCAACCGATACAGCAGCGGCAGTACAAGCAAGGTGAGAATGGTCGATGAAAGGATGCCACCAATCACGACGGTGGCCAGGGGGCGCTGAACCTCCGCCCCCGTCCCTGTAGCGATCGCCATCGGCACAAAACCCAGCGATGCCACCAGGGCGGTCATCAGGACGGGGCGCAAGCGGGTCAAGGCCCCCTCGTGGATCGCCGGATCAAGCGCTTGGCCTTCCTCGCGCAGACTGCGGATATAGGCAATCATCACCAAGCCATTGAGCACCGCAACGCCGCACAGGGCAATGAAGCCCACGGCGGCCGAGATCGACAGCGGGATGCCGCGCAGCCATAGGGCGATGATGCCCCCGGTCAGCGCGAAGGGAATGCCCGAGAACACCAGCAATCCGTCCTTGATGTTGCCGAACATCGCGAACAGCAGCACGAAGACGAGAAGCAGCGCGACAGGCACCACAATCTGCAGGCGCGCAGCCGCAGATTGCAGGTTCTCGAAGGTCCCGCCCCAACTGGTCCAGTAGCCCGTCGGCACCTTGATCTGCGCCAGGCCCTGCTCTGCCTCCGCAACGAAGGAACCAATGTCCCGCCCGCGTACATTCGCACTCACCACGATCCGGCGCTTGCCGTTCTCCCGGCTCACCTGGTTGGGGCCGGGTGACAGGTCCAGGCTGGCGATCTCGGCCAGCGGGATGAAGTTCGCCCGTGAGTCTCCTGTGGCACCACCACGTGGCAGCGGGATCGGCAGTCGCTTGATCGCCTCCAGATCACTTCTCAGGTTATCGGGAAGACGAACCTGAATGTCGAAACGACGATCGCCCTCGAAGACGGTTCCAGCCTCTCGCCCCCCGATGGCGGTCGCCACGGCATCCTGCACATCCCCGACATTCAGCCCGTAGCGGGAGCTCTTCTCCCGGTCGATCTGAACGGTCAACACCGGCAGGCCGGTGGTCTGCTCGACCTTCACTTCCGAGGCCCCATCGATCTTCTGCAGCATGGCGGCGATCTCCGCGGCGCTTCCGTTCAGCACCTCCATGTCGTCGCCAAAGATCTTGATGGCCACGTCGCTGCGCACCCCGGAGATCAGCTCGTTGAAACGCAGCTGGATGGGCTGGGAGAACTCGTAGCTGTTGCCGGGCAGGCTGGCCACCTCAGCCTGGATCGCTTCGAGCAGGGCGTCTCGCGTTCGCCTGGGCTCAGGCCAGTCTCTCTCAGGCTTGAGCATGATGTAGCCATCCGAGATGTTGGGCGGCATCGGGTCCGAAGCGATCTCCGCCGTCCCGGTCCGCGCAAAGACGCGCTCGACCTCCGGAAACTTCTCCTTCAGCCGGCTCTCCAGCTGCCGCTGCATGGCCACCGACTGGGTCAGGCTGGTGCCAGGGATGCGCAGGGCCTGGATGGCGAAATCCCCTTCATTGAGGTTCGGGATGAACTCGCTGCCCATCCGCGTGGTGATCAGGCCACTAAAAATGACCGTCACGAGGGCAAACGTGAGCACAACAGGCTTGGCGTTCATAGCCCATTGGAGGACGGGCGCATAGGTTTCCTTAGCTAGCTGCATCAAGCGGTTCTCCTTCTCGGAGACGTTGTCGCCGATGAAGAGGGCCACCGCAGCCGGTATGAAGCTCACCGACAGGATCATCGCGCCCAGCAGGGCAATAACGACGGTGAAGGCCATTGGATGGAACATCTTGCCCTCTACGCCGGTCAGGGCAAAGATCGGCAGATAAACCACCATGATGATCAACTGCCCGAAAAGCAGGGCCCGCCGCGACTCGCGGGAAGCCTTGAAGACCTCGTGGAAGCGCTCTGTCCGATTGAGGGGACGGCCGAGGGATGCCCGGGTGTGCGCAAGCCTGCGGACGCAGTTCTCGACGATCACCACGGCGCCGTCGATGATGATGCCGAAATCGAGTGCCCCGAGACTCATCAGGTTAGCGCTAACCTTGTTGACTACCATACCCGAGAACGTAAACAGCATTGCCAACGGGATGATGCAGGCGGTGATCAGCGCGGCCCGAATGTTGCCAAGGAACAGGAACAGGATCGTGATGACGAGAATGGCACCTTCGAGAAGGTTCTTTTTCACCGTGGCAATCGCCTTGTCCACCAGCGTGGTCCGGTCGTAGACAGTGACCGCCTCCACTCCGGTCGGCAGGTTGCGGTTTATCTCCTCCATCTTCCTGTCCACCGCCTGGGAGACCGTCCGACTGTTCTGGCCGATCAACATGAAGACTGTGCCGAGCACCACCTCCCGGCCGTTGTCGGTGGCGGCCCCAGTGCGCAGCTCGCGACCGATCCCCACCTCTGCCACATCGCGGATGCGGATCGGCAGCCCCTGGGCAGTACCGATGATGACGTTGCGGATGTCCTCTTCAGTCTTCACCTGGCCGGGAGCGCGAACCAGGTACTGCTCCCCCCGCTTCTCGATATAACCGGCGCCGACGTTGCCGTTGTTGCGCTCCAGCGCCGTGACGATCTCCTGCAGCGTCATGCCGTAGGCCGCCAGGCGCTCCGGCAGGGGAGCCACCTGATACTCCTTGGCAAACCCGCCGATCGAGTTGATCTCCGTCACGCCCGGCACATTGCGCAGTTGCGGCTTGATGATCCAGTCTTGGATCTCGCGCAGGTCGGTGGCGGTATACGGGCTACCGTCCGGCTTCCTGGCGCCTTCCCTGGCCTCCACCGTCCACAGGTAGATCTCACCAAGCCCAGTCGAGATCGGCCCCAGGGCCGGCGAGATGCCGGCAGGCAGCTTGTCCCGCGCGCCCTGGATCCGCTCATTCACCAGCTGCCGGGCGAAGTAGATGTCGGTTCCGTCCTTGAAGATCACCGTCACCTGGGATAGACCATAGCGGGACAGGGAGCGCGTCTGGACCAAGTTGGGCAGACCCGCCATCACAGTCTCGATGGGATAGGTCACGCGCTGCTCGGTTTCCAGCGGTGAGTAGCCCGGGGCATGGGTGTTGATCTGGACCTGGACATTGGTGATGTCGGGCACGGCATCGATGGGCAGCTTCTGGTAGCTGAATATACCCAGTGCAGCCATCCCGAAGACGGCCAGCAGGATGAGCCAACGCTGCTCGATGGAGAAGCGGATGATGCGTTCAAACATGATCGTCCCCTTCCCTCAGTGCGCATGCTCAGCGGAGCCCTTGCCGATTTCCGCCTTCAGCACGAAGCTGCCGGCTGCGGCGTAGGGCGTGCCGGCCTTGAGGCCAGACAGAATCTCGGTGCGCGTCTCATCACTGCGCCCGGTCTGAACGGGCTGCGTCACAAAACCATCGCCGACCCGGACGAACACAACACTTTTTCCATCCATACTTTGAATGGCTTCAGAAAGCACGGCGACCGGCACTTCGGTTTCGTTCGAGATCACTTCCACATTGACGAAGAGTCCAGGGCGCCAGCTTCCCTGGGGATTCGACAGGAGTACCCGGGCGCGTGCCGTACGGGTCTGCTCACCGATAAGCGCACCCACGTAGGCCACCGTGCCGGTCGCTGTAGAGTCGAAAGACGATGCTCTAATGGTGACTTTCTCTCCAACCCTGACTCGGACCAGATCCTTGGCCGGCACACTGATTTCCGCCCATACAGTGGTCAGGTCGGAGATCGTGAACACCTGGCCGTCTTCCTTGACCGCTTCACCCAGGGCAATATGCTTTTCGACAACCATGCCATCAAAAGGCGCACGCAGCACATAGCGGTTGAGGCCGCCATCCGAATCCACACTTGCACCGATGGCGGCAAGCTTCTGCTGCACGTTGGCAACGGCAATTTCGGCCTCGCGCAGCACCTGCCGCGCCTGCAGGTAGTCCTGCTCGGCGGAGATTTTTTGCTCCCACAGCTTCTGCTCCCTCTCATAGGCTGTTCTGGCAAAGCTCAACCGCTTCTGAGCCGCCATCAACTCGCTACGTTGTTCAGAGAGCGCCGGGCTGACCACCACGGCCAGCACCTGCCCCTTCTTGACGAGCTGTCCCAGATTCGCCGAGACACTCTCAACCACCCCGGGAACCCGGGGAACGACGTGTGCCGTACGATCCTCATTGAAACGAATCTCACCTGGGAGTTGCAGAGACGATCGAATCCGGGCGGAACCGGCTTTGTCGATCTCCATACCTGCAGCCTTGATCTGTTCGTTACTGAGTTCGACCTTGCCTTCCTCCCGGTTCAGCGTAAAGCGCCGGGTTTGAGATCCGGTCTCGACGACGACAACAGCGTCGAAGACGTGGGGCTCGGCGATCGTCGCCCGCGTTTTCAGGCTGTCCTTGTCGCCAACAAACTCCATCCGCTCCACTTCACCCGTCGGTCGAGTGAGCGTAAGGTGGGCTTTGACGACGCCCGGTGCAATGGGTTTGCCATTATCGAGAAGCCAGACGCGCATGACAGGCTCGCCAGCACTTTCATCCAGCTTGATCTCGGCACTGGTGGTACCGTCCGTAATGAGCGTTCCGCCGTGCTCTCCCGAGAGAGCGGCTTCGGAATGGTGCTCGGCATCGCCATGAGAGGCATTGTCGGCATGTGCCTTTTCTGCCTTTGTGCCGTGATGCTCGGCATCACCATGTTCATCCGCGTGGGCATGGCTCTCGCGCTCCGAAGCACCTCTCCCACTATGCAGAATGAAGCCACCTGCCGCACCGCCAAAAGCGATGATCAGGGCTACGGCGATCAGCTGTTTTCGGCTGATCCGGGTCGTCATGTTTTTCAGATTCATCCTGGAATCCTCCTTGCGTTATTCAGAGATACGATCAGCCAGAAGGCGATCGATTTCGGCCGAGGCTCGATGGGTGTCGGTCAGGGCGCGCAGATATTGGCTGCGTGCCTGAAACAGCGTCCGCTGGGCATCAAGGACATCGAGAAAGCTGAATTTGCCCAGCTCAAAGCCCTTTGTTGCGTTCTCGTAGGCCAGTTGTGCCCCGGGCAGCACGTCGCGCTGCAGGGATTCGAGTTCAAGTCGGCTGTTGCTCAGCCGCTCACGGGCCTGCAGGACATCACCAGTCAGCCGAACCCGCAGGGCGGTATATTCATCCCGCGCCTTGTCCTCCCGCTTGAGGGCCTCGAGGAGGTTGCCGCGGTTGCTGTCAAGAACAGGTATTGGGATGGACACGCCCACTATGAGTTGATCTCGGCCAAGTTCCTCAGCGCGTTTCATCCCAACGCTGATTGTTGGATCGGGGATACGCCGGGCACGCTCCAGCGCAGTGACGGAGGTGCGCCGCGTGATCTCGACCGAGGCCCGCTTTAGGATCGGTGACACCTCAATACGCTGTTCGACTGCATCAGACGACGGTACTGGAGGAAGCGAGTCGACGTCACCCTCCGCACGTTCGAAGAGGGGGATCGGATTGCCCCAAAGCCCCGTCAGTCGCTGCCGAGCAATCCGCAGCTCGCCTTGAGCCTGTGCCAACTCGACCCGGACTCCGGCTTCGGCGACGCGTGCCTTGGTCTCCTCCACAGGAGAGACCTTTCCGGCAATAACACGCTTGGAGACAGCCTCCGTGGCTCGCTCTGCAAGGATGACGGTCTCTTTCGCAAGCCGAGTCCGCTCTTGTGCCGAAAGTACGTCAAAGAAGGTGCTGATGACGGCGGCCCGGATCTCGGCACGGCGAGTGGCCAGTTCGATGTCAGCGAGGTCGCGGCCGCGCTCGGCAATCGCAATCCGGGCGCTGCGCTTGCCTGCGAGCTCAATGGGCTGGTTGATCTGTACGGTCGTAGTACGCGTCGTGCTGCGGGTGTCCTCTACAAGATACTCAATGGATGGATTGGGCCGGGCACGTCCCTGGATCACAGCGCCTTCACTGGCTTCGCGTTCACGAAGGGCGACGGTGATATCAGGGTTGGCCTGGAGAGCCAGATCAAGCGCGGCGGCGAGCGTCAACGGGCCACCGGCTTCGACGGGGAGTTGATTGCGTAAGACGGTTTGCGTGGAAAGTGATGTCGGCATCTGAGCCGAGGCACCGAATGCGGTCGCAAAAAGGACCACGAACAGCGGGAATGCGGTTCTGAATGGCACGGGAGTGCGCATTGAAATCTCCTTGTTGTGAAGTCGTCGGCCGAAACCGACAGAACGACGAAACAAACGAGATCCGGCGCAGGCGCCGCTTGGAGGCGGGCTCTAAGTGGAACCTAAGTGGAAACTAAAGCAGGTCGCTGCGCCGAATCAGAGCGCAGCAAGCCAGTTGGGCCGTTCGGGGCCTGGGGGAATGTGGGTGCGAAAGAAGGCTGGCGTTGATTCCGGTGCCGAGGGCACGGGGCACCGAGACAGGCAGAGCGTGTCCTGACCGAGAATCTTGAGGGCGCTGTAGTGGCACAGCCCACAGTCTCCATCAATGGCGCCCCCCTCGCCAGAATCAGATTGCTTGGAGGCCTCGACCTTCGATGCTTGGTGCTCGTGACTGTGATGCCCGAAATGGCCGGCATTTTTCCCAGTCTCATGCTGGCAATAAGCCCCCACCGCCGACCAGCTAAGCTGAAGCGGCATAAATACAGCCAGAAGGAGGGCAACCCAAAAACGCATGTCCAAAAGTATACCGGAAGATGTTTCAACTCAGACGTGAACTGTGGCGGGCTGACTATCAGATTTCCCAAGGCGTAGTAGTCGCAGTCCGTTGCCGACCACCAATAAGCTGGCTCCCATGTCCGCAAACACTGCCATCCACATGGTGGCACTCCCTAGCAGAGCCAGGACCAGGAAGACTGTCTTGATTCCCAGTGCCAGAATGATGTTCTGCCAGAGGACCCGGTGCGTCGTGCTCGAGAGCTGAATGGCTTCAGGGATACGGCGCAGATCATCGTTCATGATCACGATGTCAGCAGCTTCCATGGCAGTATCCGTTCCAGCGGCCCCCATTGCTATGCCGATATCGGCGCGAGCCAACGCAGGCGCATCGTTGATCCCATCACCGGTCATCGCCGCGGGGCCATATTCCTTCTGCAAAGCCTCAATGGCTTTGAGTTTGTCCTCAGGCAACAAGTTACCACGTGCATCGTCTAGACCCGCCTGCATGGCAACGGCTTTGGCTGTTGCTTGGTTGTCGCCGGACAGCATAGCCGCCTTGACCCCCAGAGTATGCAAGGCCGCAATAGCCTCCCGGGCATGCGGCTTGATCGTGTCGGCGACAGCGAAAATCGCCAATACTCCGCTCGCGTTGGCTAGGAGCGTCATCGTGCGCCCCTGGGCCTCATGCTCGACAAGACGAGCTTCGATGGCGGCACTGCACAGCTTGCGCTCCTCGATCAATCGATGATTCCCAAGAATCAGGTCTTGACTACCGATACGCCCCTGAACACCGCGCCCCGGTAACGTCATGAAGCTATCAACCACCGCGGCTGTCGGCACCAGTGTCGTTGAAATAGCTTTCGACACGGGATGGCTGGAGAGCGCCGCTAGGCTACCGGCCCATTCCAAAATCACTTTTTCGGATAGGGTCTGGTCCAAGATTTCAGTTGCGACCAGCTTCGGCTTGCCCTCCGTGATCGTCCCCGTCTTGTCGAGGGCAATGACCTTGAGCTTACGGGCTTCTTCCAGATACACGCCGCCTTTGATCAAAATCCCCCGACGTGCTGCGCTGGCGAGCCCACTCACCACCGTGACGGGCGTTGCAATCACCAAGGCACAGGGACAAGCAATCACAAGAAGGACCAGTGCCTTGTAAATTGCCTGAGACCAGCTCCACTCCAACAACCACGGGGCTAGGAGCGCCACAGCCACCGCAAACACGAACACAGCGGGCGTGTAGAGGGCTGCGAAGCGATCGACAAAGCGCTGCATAGGCGCCTTGCTGCCTTGGGCTGCTTCAACCGCGTGGATAATCCGGGCCAGCGTAGTCTCAGTGGATCGGGCAGTCACCCTGAATTCCAGCAGCCCCGATTCGTTGATCGTCCCTGCAAAAACCGTGTCACCGATGGTCTTGTCCACCGGGAGGCTCTCGCCGGTCACCGACGCCTGATTGACCGCACTACTCCCAGCGCTCACGACGCCATCCAACGGAATGCGCGCTCCAGGCTTGACCCTGACGACTGCAGCAAGCATCACGTCGCGGGAGGAAAGCACTTCCCAGTTACCATTGGCTTGTTTCACTTCAGCGGTTTCGGGTGTGAGTGCGAGCAAACTCTTGATGGCGTTCCGCGCCCGATCGACAGACCTTGCTTCGATCAGCTCTGCAATGGCATATAAAGCCATCACCATGGCGGCTTCAGGCCACTGGCCGATGGCAAATGCACCTGTAACCGCTACCGACATCAACGCATTGATATTCAGACGTCCCTGAGACAGTGCCGCAAGCCCTTTGCTGTAGGTAGAAAACCCCGCCATCACAATCGCCATGGCCGCCAAGCCCATCCCAGCCATCTTGGCTAGTAGAACTTCGGGCATTAGGTAAGCTAAGAGTTCTGCACCCAACGCCAGAACGAGCGCCATCGCAAGAACGGGAATACCGCGCGGATTAGCGTCGCGATCCTTGACCTCCCGCCCCCCCTGCTTGACAGGCTCAGATGCAAAGCCCGCCTTGCGGATGGCGTCAATGATTGTGGGCAGAGCGTCCTCCGGTGCATTGATGTGGAGGATACGAGCCGACAAATCGAATCGGAGCCCTTCGATAGCCTCGATATCCTCAACGGCCCTGCGGATCTCGCTCTCTTCAGCAGGACAGTCCATTGCCGGAATGTGGAACATGAAGCTATCTCGCCTGGAGTCAGCTTGAAGGGTACGGTCCTTCCCAGGTACCGTTGATCCGTGGCATGTGCTACTGCAACCGTAGGATGGGGCTTCAGTATCAGATTTTAGACTTGCAAGCAGTGGTTTCATGGCTCTCTCCTTTTCCATCATTGAAAACCCTGTAGCAACTCCAGAGTCAAGGGGGTAAAGTGGTTATGCTCCTTAATCCACTTTTGAGCTCCTCTTGGGCTTCCGGCTCTACGATGAAAATCGGTCAACTTGCGCAAAAAACGGGTACTGCAGTGGAGACCATTCGATATTACGAACGAGAAGGTCTTCTCCCACGTGCAGCTCGAACGGAAGGCAACTATCGAATATACGATGCCGGGCATCTTGAAATCCTCATGTTCATTCGACGTTGCCGTTCCCTAGACATGTCCCTGGACGAAATCCGGGTGCTTCTGCGTTTCAAAGAGAGCCCATCGAAAAGTTGCGAGAACGTTAACGCATTGCTCGACAACCATATCCGTCACGTTTCAGATCGAATATGGGATTTACAGCAACTGGAAAGACAGCTACAGACATTGCGCGGGTACTGCCAAGAAGGCGGGCAAACTGCTGAATGTGGAATCTTGAACGAGTTGTCCCATGGGATAACTAAGTTATCTCCATCGCACGCACCAGAGAGCCACATTTCTTCAACACATGCCGGCGGGCGACGATTCACTGAACCAGAACATGGTGAAGACTGACCATCGGCCGAAAAAAGACCGACTGATCACTGCAGCAAATAGATTTCATTGAAGACGATATCCGGACTCACAGCGACAGGAGACTGCCCGCAATCAACTTGCAATCATCAACTCAAGCAATGCGCTTACCGCACTGCTCACAGAACTTGGCATTCGGCTGTGGCACAGCCCCACACTGAGGGCACTTTGTCGGGGCAAGTAAATTGCCGCATTGCTGGCAAAATCTAGCAGCTGGAACGTTAATCGTACGGCACTTTTCGCATACTATGCCCGAGTTACCACCAACATTTTGACTGGCTTGCCCATAGCCATGATGACCGCCTCCACCGTGATGGCTACCACCTCCGCTGCGATGCCCACCAAACAATTTATCAAAAACACCCATGATTAACCTCTCATGAAATCTCAATGTCGTACCACTGCAAAAAAAAGGTGGAACCTCGTCCAAACGCAATTAACTATGATGCCGTTTTCCTTCAAGCCCGTCGCCACACCAAACTCTTAAGAGCATTCCCATGCGGACTACCTCGCAATACTTCTCAACATCCAACCTATTTCACTGGCCTCCTCACTCGCCATCTGGAGAGCGAACTTGAACCGAAGAGTATTTTCTGCAAACTGAACTCGCTCAACGTCAACTTCAACGGTATTGCCATCAACCGAACCTTGCGAAGATACGCGATACTTACGCTTTAAATCCTGACCTTGATCTTCAGCTCTTGCAGCAATATGCGCTTTGGCATCGCCAATCATTTCCAGTGATGACGGCCGATACTGACTCGCCTCCAGCATCGCTGCACGCCAATCAAGATCCTTTGCTTTGTAATTAGGTGTATCTGCATTTGCAATATTTTCTGCTATCAACTGCTGCCGCTGAGCAAGAATATTCAAAGCTCGAAGGTCAAATTCAGCATCAACACTCCCCATCTCCGGCAGTGGCATGTGCCTTCCATTGGTTCGAAGTCCATTCAGGGTGGTTCTCTGCAAGGACTGATCCAACAATGCACGAAAGGTTTGACCTTCACTAAGAGCAACACCCGCCTTTCCCGAATCCAGCACGCCGTCCGCAAAGAAAGCCAAACCACCAAGCTTTAAGGAATAAGACATACGCCCCCCAAGGGCTTTTCAGCATTTCCTTAAAAGGATATCAGAGGAAAACGCATTCGCAAGCTCATTCAAGGGCACATGACAAAACTGTCATTTCTTCGTCCGTTAAATGTCAGAGATCACCATGTAGGATCATTCATGTAAACAGCCCCGTCACGATTGAGACATTTCGGCCACGCAACAAAAAGTGGAAGTACTTTTGGTGAGCATCCTCAAGATGAAAAGCCATCTCCTCCTTGCTTGGCACTACGCCAAAAACATCTTTTCACACTCACTAATCGTTGATCGCCGATCGGGCTACGATCTCGCTATAACATCACACTCAGATAGAGTTTTCCGGGTCTTTTCTGCGATAGAAAGTGCTTGCAGTGGATCAAGCAAGCCGAGACGCGCCATTTTGTTCTTGTCCAAAGAGGACTTTCCGAAAAAACTTCCGGCTTCTCTTGAGAGGCTACGACTTCGTGGACTTGAGATCATTGTTTGCGAGAACCTGCGCCCCCACAAGAAGCAGCAACCCTACTTGAAGCTCAACAGTACATTTGACCGTCCATTAATCACGATAGACGACGACGTCTTTTACGACAAAAATCTAACCGGAAGCCTATTTAAGGCCTGGCAGGAGAGTCCGGAAAGAATATTTTGTTCGCGGGCGCGCGTCCCCAGAATTCGAGATGGCGCACTCCTTTCATATACAACCTGGCCTCTGTGCCAACATAACGAGCCCACCCTCTGGATCTTTGCAACAGGGGTGGGTGGAGTGCTATACCCTCCCAAATTCCTACAGATCTTACGGAATGCTGGCGATGAATTTAAGTCAAAATGTCCTACTGCAGACGATGTATGGATAAATTTCCTTGCCGCAGAGCACCGAATCTTGATTCAACAAATTTCAAAGAAAAGCTCATCTTTTCCAGACATTCCAGGATCACGACGAACAGCGCTATTCAGAATAAACATCCACAACGGGGGCAACGACGTACAAATCAGCAACACCTATTCAGACCAAGCAATAGGGTTTATAGAAGCCTCGCACCAGCCTATATGCTACGAAAGAAAAGCCCCCAGCAAGCCAACAATATTCCAGCTTAGGCGTAGCAATTGATCCTTTCCGACACCATACACACTCGATCTTGCGCCTTGCTGTAATATAGATTTCGGAGTACCTGAAGGCCCTGATATGAATATCCACCAGGAGCCTAACCGGAACATTTCAAGTAATTGACGTTGGGATGCCAGGCCCCGACGCCAATGCCCCCTTAGGTGGGACGAAGAACCATGAGGCTGGCGGCCAACCGGAGCAGGATAACTCCCTGCACCGATATATGCCCACCAGCCATTTTGGAGATAGCACTAGCGATTCGAATACAAATCGTCGTACCGCCGTCGCTCCTCAGGCGTCATAGTCAACGAAGGACGCGGAGCGTTGTGATTCAACTTATCAACGTGCCGCCACTGGCCATTTACATAGGCGTACTCATGTTGCGCAGGAACCCATCCCATATCACCGCCAGCATAGCGATACAGACCGTCAGCACTGAGTTCATTCTGGCGAGGCGGCAGATTGCTTCTTTGCGACGCGCCTTTGACTTGTCCTCCGGCATTGTGAGACGGGTAGAAGTCCGCTCCGCCGTCGTTCCCGGGATGCACGACTGTTTCAGCCGAGGCCGCCCCGGAGAAAATGGCACCGGCAAGAACGAGGCCTGCAGCGATCTTATTCAGCACTTTCATGATCAACTCCTTGGTTAAACCATACAGCCGTTTTCATTTGCTCCCAGCAAATGGCTGCATGAACAAACTATACACAAGGGGTGCTGTCAATACGCGGACTCGCAGTTTACAAAAACGACATCATTGAAAGCATAAGGTGCCCAATGAAAATTCTCATAATTGAGGACGAAGTAAAATTGGCAGAGTATCTTAGGAAGGGACTTGGCTCTGCAGGGCTCGCTTCAGACATAGCCAACGATGGCTTAACAGGCCTTCACATGGCTTTAGAGTTTGATTACGCCGCCATCATTCTTGACTCTATGCTTCCCGGCCTTGATGGCCTAGGAGTGCTAGCTGCGCTCAGACAGCGCAAGCAGACCCCCGTACTCATGCTAACAGCACTAGGAAAGGTAGAGGATCGAGTCAAAGGGCTTCAGAGCGGAGCAGACGACTATTTAGTCAAACCATTTGCATTTTCAGAACTAACGGCCCGTATTCAAGTACTTCTTCGTCGATCATCACCAACTAATTCGGACACTCAGTCCAATCTCCTATGCCTGGAAGGTCTGGAGATGGATCTTGGGCGCCGTAGAGTTTCACGGAATGGGCAGCGCATTGATCTTAGCTCCAAGGAGTTTCAACTTCTTTCACTATTCTTGCGTCGCAAAGGGGAAGTCCTTTCCAGAGCAGAAATCGCGGAGCAAGTTTGGGACATGAACTTCGACAGCAATACCAATGTTGTTGAGGTTGCGATCAAACGACTGCGAGGAAAGATCGACACGCCATTCTCAACCCCTTTGCTGCATACCGTCCGTGGAATGGGATACGTTTTAGAAGTTCGTTCATGAAGATCAAGAGCTTCGTAGACACCATATCGCTTAGCGGTCGCCTTACCAGCGGACTGGCCTTATTCAGCCTGTGTGTTCTAGGATTTCTATTTTTGGGCGTCCATTTTGCAATAAAAGACAATCTGGAAGAAAAGCAATCACTTCACCTTCAAAGCGCTGTCTCTGCAATAAAGCATTTGATTGAATCACCCAAGAACCATCAAACATCTCTGTCAATACTGCATGATCTTGAGGATCTTGTACATGGAGATCGCGACGTTCATCTAAAACTCATCGAGGAGTCTGGAGGAATACTCTACATATCCAAACCCAGCGCATGGCCCCAAGGCGCTCGGACCATTGAACTCCCCCTCCCAGAAGAGCGCAGAATCGCGAGCTACTCTACCGTGGTCATCGCACTAGACACATCTGAAGACCAGGCTCTTATAGCAAAGTTCTCCGCGATCCTTCTCGCCGCAACATTAGTCGGGTGTAGCACAATTGGACTGGGCGGTTTCGTTATCGTCCGCCAGGGTCTTTATCCAGTTCGTTCTCTTGCAGAGCAAACTCGACAACTTGCAACCCTTGCAATTGGCGAAAGATTAAACACCCAAGGCATCCCAGATGAACTGGTCTTGTTAGTCGACCAATTCAACGACCTGCTTAGTCGACTTGAGAAAGCATACCTCCAACTCGAGAGTTTCAATGCAAATGTTGCCCATGAGCTAAGGACACCTCTCGCCGTAATGACCGCCAACTGCGAGTTGGCGCTGCGCGGTAGCGACACAGCAGATCAGCTCCGAGAGTACATAGGATCTAATCTTGAAGATCTACAAAGCCTGTCTGGAATAATATCTGACATGCTATTTCTTTCACATGCGGACAGAGGCGAGAAAGCGAGGCGCCTTCCGATCGCAAGCCTATCGACGTTGTGCTCGGAGGTTGTTGAATACTATGAAGCCGTATTCTTAGAAGCAGGCCTGAACTGCATAATACAAGGGGATGCCAGTGGTTCATTCGACGGGGCACTCTTGCGACGCGCTGTATCTAACTTGCTGAACAATGCCGTCCGGCATGCACAGTCTAAAAGCGTCATTGAAATAAACATCAAATCTGATAAAGAAGGAGGGGCGCACATTTCCGTAATTAACATTGGAGCTCCGATCCCAGAGGAATCACTTCCACATATTTTTGATCGATTTTACCGTATTGACACATCCCGGATTTCGAGCAGTCAAAATCATGGGCTTGGCCTGGCCATCGTGAGCGCCATTGCGAGAATGCACGGTGGAGACACGACAGCCTCATGCGCAAACGGCGCAACAACAATTGGAATTTATGTCCGCAGTGGAGCTTGATCGTGTGGCAATCCTATGGGCTCGTTGGCCAGCTCGGATACCGGGCGACCTGCCGGACAAGAGCATATGCACTTTTATAACGAAGAATTTTTCAAGGAGATTGAAGTGAGCACTTCAAATAGACACTCTAGGACTAGCGATAAAGACAAGACTCCACTGATGACCATGATCAAGCAGGGCTTCAGCAGAGTCTCCGCCACATGTGTCGCTATATCCCTCTTTGGCTTGGCTGGCTGTAGCACAGTCGACGAATCTCTCTATCCGCTGAAGGACGGTTGGCGTGCAGGAAAGATCAAGGAGATTGGCTCTGCTACCAAACTACGACGACTCACAGCAATGGAGGACTGCCGGATAACAGCGACGCAGGCTCAACTTCAAGCGAATCGATTCGCTGTCATCTCATATTGGAGCCTAGTGCCTTTACGTGGATCTCCATCTGACTGGATAACACGTATTGTTCCTTTGGACGCATCTTCTACTCTTAGAGAGGGAGACTCCATCTATGTTAACATCCTAGATTGCAATACTCCCGCAGCTATTCGGAATGAGTGACATCACCCCTCATTACAAGGAGATGAAAGAGTGTCATTAGATTAGAGGCACACGGTCGTACGGGGTGGCTAAGTATGAGCTCGCAGTTTCTCAGAAACTACGTCTGATATATAACCCAATAATTTCGGAAGCGCTATGAGTATCGAAGTGCGATCACAAGGAGTCAAACACTCGAAATAGGGCAGCGCGTCCCGCAGTTGCCTTTAACCTACTCACACCCGAGCCTGCGGCAGCCGCAAGCCCAGTCGAGAAACTCGATTTCACTTCATGTGACTGAACGACTCTGCAAAACAACGGGCCTCATAGAGCTCCAGGTTCAACGACGCAAACGACTTCCGCAGAAGCTCCTCAGGCATCGCCCAGTCCCACTTTTCACGTAGGAAATTCTTTGCTGCAGCCAGGACATGGACGGGATCAAGGTCGGTCATCCCGCCGATCTTTGCCACGGCATCAAGCAACCTGTCCGCAGCCACCCCCGGCACAGTCAAGGCAACACCTTCATTGTTGGCACGCAGCCCCATCGTCGCCAGGAGCATGACCAAACCATCATTCACCGCATCCCCCCGCCACGTAACAAGTACCGCTTCGTGCCCCCACTGGAACACCTGGTACGTGTGCAGATTCGCTCGACGATAGTAGTCCCGGGCCTCTGCCAGCAGGGCTGCAGCGCTTTGGTCGAGAAATGGTACCTGCGTGCTCTCGGCCAACACCGTACGCATCTCTTGGCGGACGACGTCATGCACCATGGCACCTCCGCCATCGAAGGCCGGAGGCGCCCCTCCTCTGTCAGGGGTCACGACGATCACCTTGTTCTCGGCATCGACGTCCAGCACCCGTGTTGTTGCCGGCCGAAAACTGACCATCAATCGGGGTGAATTCCGGTTGAAATTTGACCAGGGTGTTTAACCTCCCTGCCTCTTTTTGAGGCAGAGGAAGCGAGGTGATCACCATGGAAATGCTGG
>WBTZ01000045.1 GCA_009026175.1 Zoogloea sp.
AAAACTGATAGTCAGGGAGCTTTGCCCACTTGGGCAGGCGGCTTTCATCCTTCAATCGGTTGATGAGGTTGAAGGCCTGTTCCTGGGGCGTGGCGCCCTCCTCCAGCTCAGCCAGTACGTGGAGATCCGCACCGCAGACGGTGGTGATCCACTCTTCTTTCTTTTGCTTCTCGCAGACCTTGGATTCACGCACCGTCCGGATGCGCTCTTGCTTTTCGTCCAAGTGATCGAAGGCCGGGTAAGAGCCGGCAAGGTAGGCCCCAGGAGCGGTGAGCACGTCGAAGGGAATGACGCGATCAACGGCTTTGAACTCGACTTCGACGCGGGTCCATTTGCTTTCCGGTGCGCCAAGCTGCTTGCCCTTCTCATAGACGCGGCAGAACTTCCCGGAGGTGCGGACGCCGACATAGGCGGTCAGGCCTTTCGGGTCGTTATCGAGCTTCCAGTTTCCGCGCCCTTCCCATGCGGGGTTGACGGGGGATCGGCGCAGGCGGAACAGGCCGTTGTCGTAATCGATGCTGGCTTCCTGGGGGCTGTACTCACCCTCGAAGCAATCGTGAGCCACGTCGACACGGGTCAGGCGACCATTGATGGCCTGCGCTTCCAAGAAGGCCTTGAGGCGGAATTCCCAGCCGGGCCGCGCTGCGGCAAGGCCTGTGCCGGTAAGGGAGACCATGACGGTATTACGCTGGCCGCCATGGGCGATGAAGCCGTAACCATCCTCACCGAGCGGGTATGACCGCTTGTAGAAGTTCCGGCCCTTGTCGTATTGGCCGGTGACGCCGAAGCCGAAGACTTCATCCAGGGCAAAGGACATGGCCTTGATGATGTCGGAATCGGTGAGCGTGGAGCCCGGGAAGCCGACGTGATGCGCCGTATCTTCGTGGCAGGTGAAATTGATCCAGTCGATGAAGGCCTGCCCGCCGTCCGGGCCGGTGCGTTTCATCACGTGCTTCACTTGACCGCCGACCATCACCAGCTCCACGGTCTGCACATGTTCCCCTCGTGTTACTACTGAGGGGGCTTTCGCCCGCCCCGCCCCGCCTCCTTCGTCGGCGCACCGGGCCGGGCTGCAGCCAACCTGCATCTGTTCAGCGGATAGGCGTGACGCAGCCTCGCTGGCGCGGACTTCGTCCATCGTGGGTATGGACCAGGGGCGTTTTTTGATGGAGGCCATTAGGAACGCCTCCAGAGCAAAACGAAAAAGACCACGACAATCTGAATCAGAGAAGAGAGTCCAAAGCCGGCCCAGAAAGCCACTTCAAAGTTATGAAGGATTTCGGCTTCCATCACCACTCCCCCGCCATTCCGCCCAGCTGGGCCAAGCACTCAACAACAGCGTTACGAGAAAAGAACGAGCAGTGACGTTGGTACGGATTTCCGTAACGATGGCATTGATACGCCTGGACGTTTTCCACCAGCCGCTGGCGAAGCAATTCGCGCTTTGTCGGGCCCACATTTTTCGTAACGCGCTTCTTCTTCGTAACAGGCGCGACCTGGACCAGCTCAGTAACCTCGTTACGAATTTTCGTAACTAAATCCACCTGGGCACCCTTGACGGCACCAGCATCAAGCTGTGACGGAAATAGAGGGAGCTGGGCTTTGCGTCGAGCACGCATAAGGCGCATGCGCTCAGCAGCAGGAATGGCGCAGCCGGTTGCAGGCCGGCCACGCTTCTTAGAGGGTGACCCCGCCCGCACATCGGCGGGAGCCGGAGCGGGGAGACCGGGCAGGGTCGGGTGATCGTGAGTGGAGGAGTTCATAGCTTGAACACCCCACTTGATGCTAAACAGCTAAGCGTAATCATGACGCCAGCAACAAAGCCGGTAAAAACCAGAGACACGTCAGTAATCAAGAGACGCGCCATATCAACAAAATCGGAGAACCGAGCATGCCTATTGAGATACAGAACCTCCTCGAACTCGCTGGAAAGACGCTTAGCATTTTCGTCGGCGGACTTATCCCAGCCTTTCTGATCGGAATCTACTTCAGCCAAAGATTCCTTGAAGAGCCGGACATGAAGCGAAGCGAAAGGACGGACAGCAGAAAGACCGCATACGGTTTTGCCATCTTCATTTGGTTCGTCATCTGCGCCCTGATTGGATGGGCTATGAACTGAAGTGACGGCCATCACAGCGACCCCGATAACGTTGCGAGACGATTAGCAACTCTCAGAAGAAGAACCAGACCGAGAACCGCCGCAAGAGCAAGAACGAAGACCGGACGGCAACCGCGAAGCTGAAATGACATCACAGCGCCCCCGAAGACGACAGAACACGCTTAGCGAACTCGATGCCGACGTACAAGCCGGCGACGAAGCCAAACATCAGCATGCCAGCCTGATTGACACAAAACCTGAATAACGACCACGAAGGATAGTTAATACCATGCATCCCCAAATCGATAACATGCTGGAAATCTTGCGCCAATCTATCGATCTGTTTGGAATAGGCGTCATCATCGCTTTTGCTGCTGCTTTCCCCATCAGCAAGCGGTTTTTTGAACACCCGGATATGAATAAATCCGAATGGGGCAAGGCTGTACTTCAAGCCTTCGCCATCAACACCATCGTGCTTGTGCTGATCACCCTCTCTGCCGTGCTTTACCTGAGCTGACACGCTCCACCCCCATGGAAGTTGCGGAAACCGACAGCCGGGGCTATCGTCGACCGAGCAAGCAATTTTGCTAGACACGCAAATTTGATTGCGTCGTGACGGAGCGTATCCGCAATCAATTTTGATTGCAAGAGGGTGTGAACATGGAAATCAAAGATTTTGTGGAACTTGGCGTAGAGAAGACTGGCAGCCGCCCCGCCCTTGCTTCGGCGCTATGCGTAACGCCGAACCAAATCTCAAACGCAAGAGACAGGGGCCTGCCTGTCTCAGCCTGCTACGCCCTTGCCGAACTGATCGGAAGGGATGCCGGTGAGATCATCGCAGCGTCAGAACTGGTGACGGAGAAGAAGCCCGAGCGCAGGGCTGTGCTGATGAAGTACCTTGCCAAAGCGGTAGCTGTATCGAATATTGCCGCATGCGCTTTGATTATGACTTTTGGGCAAAGCCAGGACGCAAGCGCCTCTACAAGCACTGACTTGCAACAATCTGGACCCAGTAATTTTCAGAACTAATGAAATACCGGAAAGGCGGGTTGCTGGCAGCCGGGTCCGTGCCCTCAGCCCACCCGACGGCCTGCAGCCGCTTTCTTCTGATGCAGCCACCAGGCGCCAAGAGCGCTGCGCGGAAAACGCAGTGCCACCGCTTCCAGCACCATGTTGCCGGTGGCCAGCATCAGGAACACATAGATCAAGTCGGCCCACCAGGCGTCCAGATGAATCAAGCCGAGCATCACCGCCAACTGAAACGCCGAAAAGGCCGCGCCCTTGAGCTGGCGCACCCAGGCTCTCTGCTCCTGCGCGGCAAGCTTGACGGACATTGCCCACCAGGTCGGCAGCACTACCAGCAAGGCCAATCCATTCATCACCATCTCTCGTCAGATACGCCGAAACGGGCTGCTTCGCCGCTTCCTGGCCGGCGCTGCCTGAAACCCGGTCGGATCGATTCGTCCATCTCAGCGTTAAAAAGCCCGCGGAATCGCGGGATCGATCTTCCTCAACTGCACCAGGTTGTACAGCTTCCAGCGAATGCCAGGCAGGTGTCAAACTGCATGTCGCCGCGTGGAACAACCCTTAGCGCTGCATGGCTGGGTCGGCCTGCAGCGCGTCGATATCACCGCCGCCTGGGTCAGATCTTCGGCAAGGCTGACGCCGCGCACGACGCGTGCAACCGCGCCGACGATGCGGCCTGACTCGATACGCCAGGCCGCTTCGACGCTTCTCGCTACATTACGCGCCATTCTTCCCTTGTTGGACGAGCTTTCGACGCAATTGCTCCTCTTGCTCCGCCAACTCCGGGCTCATGTTGGCGCCGAAGTCCTCCGGAGTGAAAACCGGGCGAATCTCGATTTCAGACTCAGCAGTCATTGGGTTCGGGCAGCGCCGCACCCACTCCACGGCCTCTTCCATCGAGCGAACTTCCCACAGCCAGAAGCCAGCAATCAGCTCCTTTGTGTCGGCGAACGGGCCATCGGTGACTGTACGGTTCTTGCCTGAGAACAGCACCCGTGCGCCGTGCTTGCTGGGCTTGAGGCCCTCGCCGGCCAGCATCACGCCAGCGTTGACCAGTTCCTCGTTGTAGCTACCCATCGCGGCCAGAAGTTCCGGACTGGGCATGACACCAGCTTCGGACTCCGCCGTTGCCTTGACGATCACCATAACGCGCATGTCTTACTCCTAAAGCGAGTTGTCGGGGCATGCAAACTCTTCGCATCCCTCATAACTACGACGAATCAGCCTGACCAGTTTCGACATCTTGCACGTTTTTGTGGCGTTGGCCTCGCTTACAAGAGCTGTGCGCTTAACTGCACCCGGCGAGCGCATGCGCACGAGGTATCGAAACCGCCCCCACCAGGGCCGCCCAAGCCATACCGTCTCCGATACCGTCAATTTTTCCCGCTTGCCACCGATCCATATCAATACCCCCAGAAAGCAAAAACCCCGGCAGTGCCGGGGTTTTCGTTGGTTTGCTGATCGTTGCCGAACGCTGTCGGCAGGTAGGAAATCACTCCCACTCGATCGTCGCCGGGGGCTTGCCGGAGATGTCGTACACCACCCGGTTGATGCCCCGCACTTCGTTGATGATGCGGTTACTCACCTTGCCCAGCAGGCTGTGGGGCAGCTCAGCCCAGTGGGCGGTCATGAAGTCCTGGGTCTGCACGGCACGCAGGGCCACCACGTATTCGTAGGTGCGGCCGTCGCCCATCACGCCCACACTCTTCACCGGCAGGAACACCGCAAAAGCCTGGCTGGTCTTGTCGTACCAGTCGGCGGCGCGCAGTTCGTCGATGAAGATGGCGTCGGCACGGCGCAGCAGATCGGCGTAGTCCTTCTTCACTTCGCCGAGGATGCGCACCCCCAGGCCGGGGCCCGGGAAGGGGTGGCGATAGACCATCTCGTGGGGCAGGCCGAGGGCGATGCCCAGCTCGCGGACTTCGTCCTTGAACAGCTCGCGCAGCGGCTCGAGCAGCTTGAGATTGAGGGTGTCCGGCAGGCCGCCGACGTTGTGGTGGCTCTTGATGGCGTGGGCCTTGCCGGTCTTGGCGCCGGCGGATTCGATCACGTCCGGGTAGATGGTGCCCTGGGCCAGCCACTTCGCGCTGGGCAGCTTGGCGGCCTCGGCCTGGAAGACCTCGACGAACTCGCGGCCGATGATCTTGCGCTTGGCCTCGGGGTCGGAGACGCCCTTCAGATGCCCCATGAACTGCTCGGTGGCATCCACGTGGATGACCTTGACGCCCAGGTTGCGGGCGAACATCTGCATGACCATCTCACCTTCGTTGAGACGCAGCAGGCCGTTGTCCACGAACACGCAGGTGAGCTGGCTGCCGATCGCCTTGTGCAGCAGCGCCGCGACCACGGACGAATCGACACCGCCGGACAGGCCGAGGATCACCTCGTCGCTGCCCACCTGGGCACGAACCTTCTCGATGGCTTCGTTCACGTAGTCGGGCATGTTCCAGTCGTGCTGACAGCCGCAGATCTCGTGCACGAAGCGGGCGATCATCTCCTTGCCCTTGATGGTGTGGGTCACCTCCGGATGGAACTGCACCGCGTAGAACCTGCGCGCCTCGTCCGCCATGGCGGCCAGCGGCGTGGATTCATTGGAGGCGATCACCTTGAAGCCCGGCGGCAGCTCGGTGACCTTGTCACCGTGGCTCATCCAGACGTCGAGCAGGCCGTGGCCCTCGTCGTTGGTCCGGTCCTGGATCCCGCGGAACAGCTCGGAATGGCCACGGGCGCGGATCTCGGCGTAGCCGAACTCACGCTTGCCGGAGCTCTCCACCTTGCCGCCCAGCTGGGAGGCCATGGTCTGCATGCCATAGCAGATGCCGAAGACCGGCACACCGATCTCGAACACCGCCATCGGCGCCTTGACTTCACCCGCCTCGTAAACCGAGTTGGGGCCGCCGGACAGGATGATCCCCTCGGGCGCAAAGCTGCGGATGAACTCATCCGACACGTCGTAGGGATGGATTTCGCAGTACACCTGCTGCTCACGCACGCGGCGGGCGATGAGCTGGGTGACCTGGGAGCCGAAATCGAGGATCAGGATTTTCTTGTGCACGGCGGAGTCCGTAGGGTGAAAACGGGAAGCCAGGCATTATAGCGTGAGGGGAGCGTGGGCGCCTTGTTGGTACAATCCCGGTCCGGCTCGCCCCCTCCCGCGCCGGCACTACGAAACCTCGACCCCAAAAAGCCAAGAGCCGCCCGTGTCCAAGCAGAAGCCCTTCACCGACGACGTCATCGCCACCCACACGCCGATGATGCAACAATACCTCCGCATCAAGAACGACCACCCCGACACCCTCCTCTTCTACCGCATGGGTGACTTCTACGAGTTGTTCTTCGAGGACGCCGAGAAGGCCGCGCGGCTGATGGACATCACCCTGACCACCCGGGGGGCTTCGGGCGGCATGCCGATCAAGATGGCCGGGGTGCCGCATCATGCGGTGGAGCAGTACCTGGCAAGGCTGGTCAAGCTGGGTGAGTCGGTGGTGATCGCCGAGCAGGTGGGCGAGCCGGGGGCGACCAAGGGGCCGATGGAGCGGGCGGTGGCGCGCATCGTCACGCCGGGCACGCTCACCGACGCGGCCCTGCTCGACGACAAGGCCGACGCGCCGCTGCTGGCGGTCAACCTGCACCGGGGGGTGCTGGGCCTGGCCTGGCTGAACCTGGCCAACGGCGATTTCCGGGTCATGGAGTGCGACGCGCCGCAGCTCGCGGCCCAGTTCGAGCGCCTGCGCCCGGCCGAGGTGCTGATCCCCGACGGCCTGCGCCTGCCCTTGCTGGAGCACCTGGCGCCCAGCCTGCGCCGCCTGGCCGACTGGCAGTTCGATGCGGAAACTGCGCGCCGCCTCCTCACCACCCATTTCGGCACCCGCGACCTGGCCGGCTTCGGCGCCGACGAGATGCCGGTGGCGCTGGCCGCCGCCGCCGCCCTGTTCGACTACGCCCGCGCCACCCAGCGCCAGGCACTGGCCCACATCACGGCCCTGGTGGCCGAGCGGGACAGCGCCTACCTGCGCCTCGACGCCGCCACCCGGCGCAACCTGGAGCTCACCGAGACCCTGCGCGGCGAGGCGGCCCCCACCCTCCTCTCCCTGCTCGACAGTTGCGCCACCAGCATGGGCTCGCGCTGGCTGCGCCACGCGCTGCACCACCCCCTGTGCGACCGCAACGCCGCGGCCCACCGCCACATGGCCGTGGGCGAGTTGGGCGAAGGCCCGGTGGAGCCGGTGCGACGCATCCTGCGGGGTGTTTCGGACGTGGAGCGGATCACCGCCCGGGTGGCCCTGCGCAGCGCGCGTCCCCGTGACCTTTCCGCCCTGCGTGACAGCCTCGGCCGCCTGGCCGAACTGCGCGCCGCGCTTGGCAACCCGCAGGCACCGCTGCTGCTGCAGATGCTCGAAGAGCTGGCCACGCCGGAAGCCTCGCTGGAGCTGCTCACCCGGTCCATCGCCCCGGAGCCGTCCACCGTGCTGCGCGACGGCGGCGTGATCGCCGAAGGCTTCGATGCCGACCTGGACGAGCTGCGCGGCATCCAGACCAACTGCGGGGCCTACCTGCTGGAGCTCGAAGCCCGCGAGCGGGAGCGCACCGGCATCGCCAACCTGAAGGTCGAGTTCAACCGGGTGCATGGCTTCTACATCGAGATCTCGGCCGCCAACGCCGCCAAGGGCGAGTTGCCCGACGACTACCGCCGCCGCCAGACCCTGAAGAACGCCGAGCGCTTCATCACGCCGGAACTGAAGGCCTTCGAGGACAAGGCCCTGTCTGCCCAGGAACGCGCCCTGGCCCGCGAGAAGCTGCTCTACGAGGGCATCCTCGAGCAGCTGGCCGCCGACATTCCGCGCTTCCAGCGCATCGCCCGCGCCTGCGCCCTGCTGGATGGCCTGTCGGCCTTTGCCGAAGCCGCCGCCCGCTATGGCTACGCCATGCCGGTCTTCTCCGAGCAGCCGGGAGTCGACATCACCGCCGGCCGCCACCCGGTGGTGGAGCGCCAGGTCGAGAACTTCATCGCCAACGACTGCCGCCTCGACCCGACCCGCCGCATGCTGCTGATCACCGGCCCGAACATGGGCGGTAAATCGACCACCATGCGCCAGGTGGCGCTGATCGTCCTGCTGGCCCACGTGGGCTGCTTCGTGCCGGCCTCGGCAGCCCGCATCGGCCCGATCGACGCCATCTTCACCCGCATCGGCGCATCCGACGACCTGGCCTCCGGGCGCTCCACCTTCATGGTCGAGATGACCGAGGCCGCCGCGATCCTGCATGGCGCCACCGAGCGCAGCCTGGTGCTGATGGACGAGATCGGGCGCGGCACGTCGACCTTCGACGGGGTAGCCCTGGCCGTGGCCATCGCCCGCCACCTGCTCGACAAGAACCGCTGCTGGACCCTGTTTGCCACCCACTATTTCGAGCTGACCCGCCTGGCCCAGGACTACCCTGAATGCGCCAACGTGCACCTGGACGCGGTCGAGCACAACCACGGCATCGTCTTCCTGCACGCCCTCGAGGACGGCCCCGCCAGCCAGAGCTACGGGATCGAGGTGGCTGCCCTGGCGGGGATTCCCTCGGCCGTCGTGCGCGACGCCAAGCGCCGCCTGCGCAGCCTGGAAAACCGGGAGATCAACGCCGGCCCCCAGGCCGACCTGTTTGCCAGCCTGCCCGCGGAAGAACCGGAGATGCCTTCCCACCCGGTGCTCGGTGCGCTGGCCGAAATCGATCCCGATGCCCTGACCCCCCGCGAGGCGCTGGAAGCCCTGTACAACCTCAAGCGCCTCACCGCCTCCTGAACACCATGCGGGCACGCTCCCTCATCGCCGCCGTGCTGGGCCTGTGGGCCCTGGCCGCCGAATCCTCAGAGCCCTTCAGCTTTGGCGTGCTCGGCGATGTGCCCTACAACCGCTTCGAGCGCATGCACCTGCCGGCGGTGCTGGCCGACATGGACGCCGAGGCGCTCAGGGTGGTGATCCACGATGGTGACATCAAGAACGGCGGCGAACGTTGCGACGACGCGCTCTACGTGGACCGCCTGGGCCTCTTCAACACCAGCCGCCACCCTTTCGTGGCCGTCCCGGGCGACAACGACTGGACGGACTGTCATCGGGCCAGCAACGGCGCCTACGACCCGCAGGAGCGGCTGGACAGACTCCGCAGCGTGTTCTTTGCGGATCCCCGTCACAGCCTGGGAAGCAGCCCACTGCGGGTGGACAGCCAGGCCGACGACCCGGCTTTCGCCATGTATCGCGAACACCAGCGCTGGCAGATCGGGACGGTGCTCTTCCTGACCCTCAATGTGCCCGGTGGTGGCAACAATCATGGCCGCAACAAGAACAGCCCCACGCAGGAGTTCGTGGCCCGCAGCGCTGCCGTCCGCACCTGGATGCAGCAGGGCTTCGGCCTGGCACGCAAGCACGGACTGGAAGGCGTGGTGATCGTCATGCAGGCCAACCCGGACATCGAGGACTTCGGCGCCGGCCGCGGCCCCCCCGGCTATCGCGAGCTGATGACCCAGCTCCTGGCCGAGACCCGCAGTTATCCCGGGCAGGTGCTGCTGGTACACGGCGACACCCACTCCCACCGCATCGACAAACCGCTGCGGGACCCATTGACGCGTCGGGCCATTGACAACTTCACCCGCCTGGAGACCTTCGGCTCCCCCTTCATGGGCTGGGTGAAAGTGGATGTCGCGCCGGGCAGAACACCCCTCTTCCGCTTTGCCGCCCGCCCCTATGCGCCGCGCAGCGGCGACTGAAGCGGCGGCAGCGGGGTCACTGCTGCTTCGGCTGCATCCGTCCCAGCACCGTCTCGAGGGCCTTGCGCACGCTCTCCGCCGCCGAATCGACCCCGTCGGTGGCCGCCGCCTCGGTGACCACGTGGTAATGCAGCACCAGCAGCCCGCGCATCTTGTCCCAGGCAATCGGGTTGTCCTGGGTGCACACATGGGTGTCGCCGCGCAGCACCGCCTCGGCCACGCCGGGCTCCATCAACCGGACACCGCACAACTGGGCCAGGCGCGCGATCTCCATGTCGATGGACTCGAGCTCATGGGTAAAATTTTCAAAGGTGGACATGTTTGATCCCTGATGGTCGACATGACATATTTTGCAATGCAACAAAGGATACACCCGATTCCCCATGCCTATCCCCATCGACATCAGTGAAGAAGGCGGCGTCCGCTACCTGCATTTCGGCTCCGAATGGGTCCAGGGCGCGATGCGTCTGCGCAAGCCCGACGCACTCGAGCTCGAATACACCCGCGAGATGCTGGGCGGCCTCCTGCTGCGGCCGGAACCCTGGCCTGCCAGGATATTGCTGATCGGCTTGGGCGCCGGTTCACTGGTGCGCTTCATCCACCGCCACCTGCCGGAAAGCCGCACGACGGTGGTCGAGATCGCCGCAGAAGTCCGCGCCGTGGCCAGCCAGTACTTCCGCCTGCCGGACGAGGACGAACGCCTGGAGATCGTCATCGACGACGGCGCCCGCTTCGTCCAGGCGGACCCGCGCCAGTGGGACCTGATCGTGGTGGACGGCTTCGACCGTCACGCCCGTGCCGGCGAGCTTGCCACCCAGGCCTTCTACGAGGCCTGCCGCGGGCGGCTGACGCCCCAGGGCCTGCTCAGCGTCAATCTCTTCGGCCAGCTGCGCGGCTTCAAGACCCAGCTGCAGCGTCTCCGCAAGGCCTTCGACGGGCAAGTGGTCGACCTGCCGGAATGCGGAAGCGGCAACGTGGTCGCCCTGGCCGCCGCCAGTCCGGCACAAGCGCCCGTGCCATGGGATCGGCCGGAGAGCCGTGCCCGCACCCTCAAGGCGGCGACCGGCCTGGACTTGCTGCCCACCCTGCGCCGCCTCAAGAAGGCCGGGCGCCTGCCGGACGGAGCGCTCCACCTGTGAGCCTCGAGCAGGTCGATTGCGTCGTGGTCGGGGCTGGCGTGATCGGCCTGGCCTGCGCCCGCGCCTTGGCGCGGCAAGGCCACGACGTGCTGATCCTGGAAGCCGCGGCAAGCTGGGGCAGCGGCATTTCGAGCCGCTCCAGCGAGGTGATCCACGCCGGGCTCTACTACCCTGCAGGCTCCCTGCGGGCCCGCCTGTGCGTGCCCGGGCGTGACGCACTCTATGCCTACTGTGCGGAGAAGCAGCTTGCCCACCGGCGCGTCGGCAAGCTGCTGGTGGCCACTGACCGGGCCCAGTTGCCCCGCCTCGACGCCATTGCCCGGCAGGCGGAGCGCAACGGCGTGTCCGGCCTGCAATACCTCGATCCGGCCCAAACGCTCGCGCTTGAACCCGCCCTGCGCTGCGTCGGCGCCCTCCTCTCCCCTGACACCGGCATCATCGACAGCCACGGCCTGATGCTTGCCCTGCTGGGCGACGCGGAAGCCGATGGCGCCAGCCTGGCCACCCACGCCCCGGTCATCGGCGGGCGCGTCGACAGCGATGGCTTTGTCCTGGATGTGGGTGGAGCAAGCCCGCTGACCCTGCATGCCCGCAAGCTGGTGAACGCCGCCGGCCTGGGCGCCCTGCCGCTGGCCCGCCAGTTGATCGGCCTGCGCCACGAAACACTACCGCAGCCGCGCTACGCCCGGGGCAACTACTTCGCCCTGCAGGGGAAGAACCCCTTCCGGCACCTGATCTACCCCGTCCCGGAAGCGGCCGGCCTGGGCGTCCACCTTACCCTCGACCTCGGCGGGCAGGCCCGCTTCGGGCCCGACGTGGAATGGGTGGACAACCCGGACTACGCAGTGGATCCGGCCCGGGCGGCAGCCTTCTATCCCGCGGTGCGACGCTACTGGCCGGCGCTGCCTGACGGCGCGCTGGTGCCCGCCTATGCCGGTATCCGCCCGAAGATCCATGGCCCGGACGAGCCCGCGGCGGACTTCCGGGTGATGGGCCCGGCCGAGCATGGGCTGCCCGGCCTGGTGCAACTCTTCGGGATCGAATCGCCAGGCCTGACCTGCTGCCTGGCGCTGGCCGACCATGTGGCCGGCCTTATCGGGAGGCCCTGAACGGAGCGGCCTGAGCGAAGGCCTCGTTCAGGCTGCCGGCGGCGGCGCCGGCGGCAGCCACAGGCAGTGCCCCTTGTTGGCGTTGGCAATCTCGCCGAGCACCTTGTCGTGGCCTTCCAGCTCCTCGGCCGAGGCGCGCAGCACACGCAGCGGGGGGCGCTCGATGGGCAGCCCGCCAAGACCGTCGTCGAGCAGGTTGGCCGGCTCGTCGTCGAGGGACATGATCAGACTCTCCTGGCCACGCGTCATGGCCAGGTACACATCGGCCAGCAGCTCCGCGTCCAGCAGCGCGCCGTGGAGGGTCCGGTGGGTGTTGTCGATCTCGTAGAGCGAGCACAGGGCGTTGAGGGACGCCTTCTTGCCCGGGTTCTGCTCCTTGGCCAGCTTGAGCGTGTCGATCACGCTGGGACACAGGGCGTTCAGGCTGGGACGCTTGAGCAGGCTCAGCTCATGGTTCAGGAAGCCCACGTCGAAGCTGGCGTTGTGGATCACCAGCTCGCCGTCGGCCACGAAGGCCTCGAACTCCTCGACGATGTCCTTGAACAGGGGCTTGTCCACCAGGAATTCATTGGTGATGCCGTGCACCGCGATGGCGCCCGCGTCGATCTCCCTCTGCGGGTTGATGAAGACATGGTAGTGGCGGCCGGTGAGCTTGCGGTCCACCAGCTCGACGCAGCCGATTTCGATGACCCGGTCACCGGTCTTCCAGTCGAGACCCGTGGTTTCCGTATCGAGGACGATCTGTCTCATGCCTGTTCTCCCTGTGCTTCAACAATCCGGCCGGTCTTGCGCACGGCATCGACGCCGCGGCGCGCCAGGGCGTCGGCGCGCTCGTTCTCCACGTGGCCGGCGTGGCCCTTCACCCACAGCCACTTGATCTGGTGACGGCCAGCCTCCTCGTCGAGGGCCCGCCACAGGTCTTCGTTCTTGACCGGGGCCTTGGAGGCGGTCTTCCAGCCACGCGCCTTCCAGCCGTGGATCCACTCCGAGATGCCCTTCTGAACATACTGGGAGTCGGTATGCACCCGCGCCGTCACCGGGCGCTTGAGCGCCTCGAGGGCGCGGATCACCGCCAGCAGCTCCATGCGGTTGTTGGTGGTGGCCGGCTCGCCGCCCCACAACTCCTTCTCGTGGGGGCCCGAGCGCAGGATCGCGCCCCAGCCGCCGGGGCCCGGATTACCGGAGCACGCCCCGTCGGTGTAGATGTCAATCTCTTCCAAAATCATTCTCTTCAGTAGTTTTCCGGGGAAAGTCCCGCGAGGGACCGCCCACTTTCTGGATCAGCGGAGCCAGGGCGCGGGCACGGGCCTTGCGGTCCCATTTGGGCATGATCAGGCGCATGCCCTGCACCCGCTTGATGGCGTGGATCACGTAAACCCCGCCGCCGATCGGCCACCAGCGGGCCCCCGCCCGGTCCATGAGGCCCAGGCGATCGATCCATTTCTGTTGTTCGACAGCCGGCATGAAGCAGCCCGAGGCCTGGCTGCCGGCCTCGAAACTGAGCAGCGCCAGCCAGTCACGGATGCGCCGCACCGACAGGTACTGGCCGTGCCACGGATAATCTCCGCACTCCCGCGCCAGCCGGCGCCGGAGTCCGAACAGGCTGAACGGATTGAAGCCGGCGATCACCACATGGCCTTCCGGCACCAGCACCCGCTCGACCTCCCGCAACACCTGGTGCGGATTGGCTGCAAACTCCAGCACATGGGGCAGCACGACGAGGTCAAGGCTGGCGGCGGCAAAGGGCAGCGCCGCGTAGTCGGCCTCGACCTGAACGTCGCCGGCCCCGGCCCGGAAGCGCAGCGGCATCCGGTTGGCGCGCAGGAAATCGGCCTCGGGCATGCCCAGCTGGACGGCGTTGTAGCCAAAGATGTCCGTCACCAGCGCATCGATGCGTGCCACCTCCCAGGCCATGACATGACGCCCCAGCGGGGTGTCGAGCCAGGCATGGAGACCGGGAAAGGATTCGGTGGGTGACATGGCGATGCGGACAGGCGGAGACGGGCTACAATTCGCGGATGCAGATTATCCCTCTTCCCGCGTTTCGCGATAATTATATCTGGCTGCTCCGCCAGGGCCGCCTCGCCGTGGTGGTAGACCCGGGCGATGCCGCGCCGGTGCGCCGTTACCTGACAGAGCAAGGCCTGAGCCTGGCCGCGATCCTGGTCACTCACCACCACCCCGATCACATCGGCGGCATCGCCGAGCTGCTGGCAGATTCGCCGGTGCCGGTTTTCGGTCCCGCCCGGGAGAACATCCCGGGCCGCACCCAGGCGGTCCAGGAAGGCGATGTGCTGCAGATTCCCGGGATCGACACAGCGTTCCGGGTGCTCGACGTGCCTGGCCATACCGCCGGCCATGTGGCCTATCACGGCGACGGGCTGCTGTTTTGCGGGGATACGCTGTTTGCCGCCGGCTGCGGGCGGATCTTCGAAGGCACACCGGCGCAACTCCACGCCTCCCTCGAAAAGCTCGCCGCGCTGCCGGCCGACACCCAGGTGTATTGCACCCACGAATACACCCTGTCCAACCTCGCCTTCGCGGCTGCGGTCGAGCCGCACAACAACGACCTTGCCGAGCGCACCGCCCGCTGCCAGGCCCTGCGGGCCGAGGAGCGGCCCACGGTGCCCTTTTCCCTGGGCGCGGAGAGGCTCTCCAATCCCTTCCTGCGGGTCAGCGAGGCGCCGGTGATCGCCCGCGCCGAGGCCGAAGCAGGTTGTCCGCTGAACACACCGGTGGAAGTCTTCGCTGCCCTGCGGGAGTGGAAGAACCGCTTCTGAGCGTCGTGGCGGCTCAGGCCGCGGTGGTCAGGGGGAGACCCCTACGGCCGACGCCGCAATGCGGTTGCGGCCGCCCTGCTTGGCCTGGTAGAGCGCATCGTCGGCCGCCTTGAGAAGGTCGGCCGACTTGCTGTCGCCGCGTCCGGGAATGACCGCGGCCGCACCGATGCTGATGGTCACATAGCCGGTACTCGACGCAAACCGGTGGGTGATGCCGAGGTTCTCCACGGCGGAGCGCATGCCTTCCGCCACCAGCAGGGCTCCGGTGATGTCAGTGTCCGGCAGGACCACCGCGAACTCCTCGCCGCCGTAGCGGGCAACCAGGTCCGCAGGACGGCGCAGGACGGAGGTCAGGGTCCGCGCCACCGCCTTGAGACATTCATCACCGACCTGGTGGCCGTAGCCGTCATTGAACTGCTTGAACAGGTCCACGTCGGCCAGCAGCAAGGCCAGCGGACGCCCCTGGCGGCTGCCCCGCCGCCATTCGCGCAGCAGGGTTTCATCGAACTGGCGACGGTTGGCGATGGCCGTCAGGCCGTCGAGGGAAGACAGCCGGGTCAGTTCCTGGTTGGCCTCATCGAGCTTGCGGGTCAGCACCAGCAGGGAATAACGCATCTGGGCAATGCGCTGCATGGCCCTGACCTTGGCCGCCAGCACCGTCTCGGAGACCGGCTTGATCAGGTAGTCGTCGCCGCCCACCGCAATGCCCTTCTCCAGGTCGGCATCGCTGGTGCGGGCAGTCAGGAAAATGATCGGCGTCCACTCGCCGGCGGTCTCGAGCTGACGGATCCGCCGGGCCACCTCGAAGCCGTCCATGCCGGGCATGATGATGTCGAGCAGGACCACATCGGGATGCTCCTGCTTGAACAGCTCAATCCCCTTCTCGCCGTCCCGCGCCACGATGGGGTCTATGCCGATCTTGCGGAGCTGATGGGACACCAGGGTGGCACTCGTCAGGGTGTCCTCGATCAACAGGGCTCTCACGGATAGGCTCTCGACGCGGATGAAGGATTGATGGGGCCGCTGGGGCTACGCCCGGATTGTGCACCAAATGCCGCTGCGGTGGGCTCTCAACTCGCTGGAATCGTTGCCCGGCGCGGCTTCGAGACGAATTGTTGCTGTTTTGCGGGTCTCGCCGGTTTGACCCCCCGCGGCCCCGGCAGATAAAATCCCGCCTTTGCTTTTCGCGCGACAAAGCCCGATGTTTCCGAGAGTTATCGCGCTGCTCCTGTGCCTGTCCGTTTCTGCCCCCCTGTTTGCAGAAGGCGAAGCCCCTCTCCGGCTTGATCCCGCCTATTCGCTGTCGGACCCAGGCGGCCTGCATCCCCCCCCGACGCTGGAGATCCGCGAACAGCACGTGCGCGTCCCCACGGTGGATCTCACCGTCGAGGCCAACGACCTGTGGGAGAGGATCCGCCGCGGCTTCTCGATGCCGGATCTGAACACCGAGCTGGTGACCGACCGGCAGATCTACTACATCAACCGCCCGGGCGCCTTGCGCCAGATCTTCACCCGCGGCCAGCGCTACCTGTATTACATCGTCGAGGAACTCGAACGTCGCGGCATGCCGACCGAGCTGGCCCTGCTGCCCATGGTGGAAAGCGCCTTCAACCCGATGGCCCTGTCTTCGGCGCAGGCCTCCGGGCTGTGGCAGTTCATCCCCTCCACCGGCAAGACCTACAAGCTCGAGCAGAACTGGTGGGTGGATGAACGGCGGGATGTGATCGCGTCCACCAGCGCGGCCCTGGACTACCTGCAGACCATCTACGAGATGCATGGCGACTGGCATCTGGCCCTCGCCTCCTACAACTGGGGCGAAGGTGCGGTCGGCCGGGCCGTGGCCAAGAACCGGGCAGCCGGTCTGCCGACCGAGTACCAGTTCCTCAACATGCCCGGGGAAACCCGCTACTACGTACCCAAGCTGCAGGCCTTGAAGAACATCGTGGCGCAGCCGGAACTGTTCGGCATCACCCTGCCCGCCATTCCCAACCGCCCCTATTTTGCAACCGTCGAGAGCCGGGTCGCCCTCGATCTGGCCACCGCAGCCCGTCTGGCGGAAACCCCGGTGGACGAGATCCTGGCCCTCAACCCCGGCTACAAGCGGCCGGTGCTGCCGACCAACGGCAGCCAGTCCCTCGTGATCCCGGCCAGCCAGGTGGAGACCTTCCTGCTCAACCTGTCGCGCCATGACCCGTCCAGCGGCAGCTGGAGCACCTACGAGCTGCAGGACGGCGAAGGCCTTGAGGGGGTGGCCGACCGCCTGGGCATCTCCGCATCGCGGCTACGCCAGGTCAATGGCCTGTCGCCACGGGCTCGGATCGGCAGCGGCTACACCCTGATCGTCCCGTCCGAGAAGGACGGCGAGCGGATTACCCTGGCCAATCTCCTGCCGACCAAGCCCCAGGCCGGTGCCGTTGAACCCCCGCCGGTCCGGACCCTGATCCAGCACACCGTGGTCCGTGGCAAGAATGGCAAGTCCGTGGTGGTGGAACGCAAAGTGACGGTGAGCGACACCTCCCCTTCCAGGGGCAAGGGCGGGCACGACGCCGACGAGCGGCGTGGCACTTCCGACAAGAAGGGCAAGGGTCATGCTGCCCAGGCCCGTGAAGCCAGGGAAGACAAGGCTGCGCCCAAGAGCGGCAGCAAAGCCGCAGCGGAAAAGGAAAAGCCGGCCAAGGAGAAGAGCTCCGGCAAGGCCTCCGCCAGATCGCCGGAACCGACCAAGGCCTCCCACGGCGAATCCCACAAGAAACACTGAGCGCACCGCACTGCACAAGCATGACGGCCGGCGGGAATCCCGCCGGCCGTCATGCTTTCGGGGGCGGCCATACCGCCCTCCCCCCACTGCCGTCAGCGCTCGTCGAAGCTCACCAGCAGACGCTTGGTGGTCGCCCGCGCCTGGCAGCTGAGCACAAAGCCCTGCTCCACTTCCGGCGCCTCGAGGGTGTAGTTCTTGTCCATCACCACGCTGCCGTCCAGCACCTTGGCGCGGCAGGTGCAGCACACCCCGGCCTTGCACGAGAACGGCAGGTCGAGGCCGGCGTTGAGGGCCGCATCCAGCACGTGCTCGTCCGGGCCGATGGCGATCTCGTGCTCCTTGCCGTCGAGTACCACGGTCAGCGCGATGTCCTTGGCCGCCTGGGCCGAGGCCGCCGCGGCAGTCGCAGCGCCCACCGGCTTGGCGCCCTCCGGCAGGCCGACGGTGAAGCGCTCGGTGCGCACCCGGTCAGCCGGCACGCCGGCCTCGACCAGGGCGGTTTCGGTGGCGGTGATCATCTCGTCCGGGCCGCAGATGAACACCTCGTCCATGCTGCCCACCGGCAGCAGGGCCTTGATGATCTCGCGCACCTTGTCGCCGTCGATGCGGCCCTGCAGCAGGTCCACCTCCTGCGCCTGGCGGGATAGCACGTGGATCAGGGTCAGGCGATCGCGGTAACGGTCCTTGAGATCCTGCAGAGCCTCGTTGAACATCACCGTGGACATGCGGCGATTGCCATAGACCAGGGTGAACTTCGACTCGGGCTGCTCCTCGAGGGTGGACGCGGCGATCGACAGGATCGGGGTAATGCCCGAACCCGCGGCAAAGCCGACCCGGTGGATCGCCCGCTTCTTCCTGACGGTAAAGCGGCCATCCGGCGGCATCACCTGGATGGTGTCGCCGACCTTGACCGAGGACGCCGCCCAGTTGGAGAACAGGCCGCCCTCCACCGGGCGGATGCCCACTTCCAGCTCACCGGCCTTGGCCAGACGGCTGCGCGGGCTGCTGATGGAATAGCTGCGGCGCACGTCCTGGCCGTTGATGGTGGCCCGCAGGGTCAGGAACTGGCCCGGCTCGAAGGCGAAGCGCTCCCGCTCGGCCTCGGGAATGGCGAGGGTGATGGCCACCGCGCCAGCCGCCTCGGGGCTGACCCGCTTGACGGCAAGTTCTTGAAAACGGAGTGCTGTCATAGTTATGTGCTCCGACCTAATAAGGCTTGAAGTAATCGAAAGGCTCCTGGCAGTCCAGGCACTTGTAGAGCGCCTTGCAGGCCGTGGAACCGAATTGGGAGGAGACGACGGTATGGGTCGAGCCGCAGCGCGGGCAGGCCACCTCGTCCGGCGCCGGCCGATGCCGCATGAACTTCACGACGCTCACGTCAGGCCGGGTGGTGTGAGGGGGAGCGATGCCGTAGACGCGCAGCTTTTCCTTGGCCTCGTCGCTCATCCAGTCGGTGGTCCAGGCCGGGGCCAGGCGGGTCACGACCCGCGCCGGGATGCCGGCCTGGAGCAGGCTGGCCTTCACGTCGTCCTCGATCTGCCCCATCGCCGGGCAACCGGTGTAAGTGGGGGTGATGATCACCTCCACCCCGTCCGGCGTCTCCGTCACATCCCGGAGGATGCCCAGCTCGCGCAAGGTCACCACCGGGATCTCCGGGTCGGTCAGGTGTTCGAGGGTCGCCCAGACCCGTTCCACGACAGTGCTCATGGCGCTCGCCTTACCAGGTGGCGCCCGGGTGGGCGCGGGCCAGGCCCTGCATCTCGCCGAGCAGGTAGCCGAGGTGCTCGGAATGCCGGCCGTGCTTGCCTTCGGGCACATAGCCACGGACCTGCGGACGCACCAGGGTAGCCTCGGCCAGGGTCTCATTGACGATGGCGTCCCAGGCGGCGCGCAGGCTGCGCACATCCACACCGGCACCGGCGGCCACGGCGGCGTCCTCGGCTGCGCTGGAGGTCCAGAACTCTTCGGTGTAGCCGAACAGGTGGTCCACCGCGGCCTGGGCGCGCTTGTGGGATTCCTCGGTGCCGTCACCAAAGCGCACCACCCAGTCGGCGGCGTGGTGCAGGTGGTAACGGGCCTCCTTGAGCGACTTGGCGGCGATGGCGGCCAGGTCGGCATCGGGAGACTTTTCAAGGGCATCCCACACCAGCACCATCAGCGCGCCGTACAGGAAGTTGCGCACGATGGTGGTGGCGTAATCCCGGTCGGACACGGCGTAGCCGACCAGCGGGCCGTTGTGCGGCAACTCCAGCAGGGTGTAGTTGCGGAACTGGGTCTCGTCACGGAAGTAGGCCAGCTTGTCCTCGGTGGCGTCACCGCCCAGGCGGGTGGCGGCCAGCTGGTAGAGCAGGCGGGCCTGGCCGATGTGGTCGAGGCTGACGTTGGCCAGCGCGATGTCCTCTTCGAGGATGGGGCCGTGGCCGCACCATTCGGCGTTGCGCTGGCCGAGCACGACCGCGTTGTCCGCCAGGTGCAGGAGGTAATCGACAGGCGCGTTCATTACATGTGCCCCACTTCTTCCGGGATTTCGTAGAAGGTCGGATGACGATAGATCTTGTCGGCGGCCGGATCGAACAGCTCGCCCTTGTCATCCGGGTTGCTGGCCGTGATGGCAGCGGACGGCACCACCCAGATGCTCACGCCTTCCTGGCGGCGGGTGTAGACGTCGCGGGCCATGTGCAGGGCCTGGGCCGCGTCGGCGGCGTGCAGGCTGCCGCAGTGCTTGTGCTCGAGGCCTTGCTTGCTGCGGACGAAGACTTCCCAGAGGGGCCATTCCTTGAGGGCGGGGGTGTTCATGCTGCCTCCTTTTGAGCACGTTGTTGTTGTTTGCGGGTGTAGGCCAGGGCGGCGTCGCGCACCCATTGGCCGTCGTTATGGGCCTTCACGCGGGTGGCGAGGCGCTCCTTGTTGCAGGGGCCGTTGCCTTCCACGGTGTTCCAGAATTCCTGCCAGTCGATCTGGCCATAGTCGTGATGCTGGCGTTCCTCGTTCCACTTGAGGTCCGGGTCCGGCAGGGTCACGCCGAGAACCTTGGCCTGGGGCACGGTGGCGTCGATGAACTTCTGGCGCAGCTCGTCGTTGCTGATGCGCTTGATGCCCCAGCGCATGCCCTGGGCACTGTGCGGGCTGTCGGCGTCCGGCGGCCCGAACATGGCCAGGCACTTCCACCACAGGCGGTTCACCGCGTCCTGCACCATGGCCTTCTGGGCCTCGGTGCCCTGCATCATCACCAGCAGGGCTTCATAGCCCTGGCGCTGGTGGAAGGACTCTTCCTTGCAGACGCGGATCATGGCGCGGGAGTACGGGCCGTAGGAGCAGCGGCACAGGGGGATCTGGTTCATGATCGCGGCGCCGTCCACCAGCCAGCCGATCACACCCACGTCGGCCCAGTTGAGGGTCGGGTAGTTGAAGATCGAGCTGTACTTGGCCTTGCCGGAGTGCAGGCCTTCGAGCATCTGGTCGCGGCTGGTGCCGAGGGTCTCGGCGGCGGAGTACAGGTAGAGGCCGTGGCCGCCCTCGTCCTGCACCTTGGCGATCAGGATGGCCTTGCGCTTGAGGCTGGGTGCGCGGGAGATCCAGTTGCCTTCGGGCAGCATGCCTACGATCTCGCTGTGGGCGTGCTGGCTGATCTGGCGGACCAGGGTCTTGCGGTAGGCATCGGGCATCCAGTCCTGGGGCTCGATGCGGCCGTCAGCGTCGATGCGGGCCTCGAAAGCCGCCTCCTGGTCGCTGACGGTGGTGGAGACGCTCGCCAGCTTCTTGCCGGGTTCGTCGGGAATATCCATTGCCTGGGTGTACATCTGCTCTCTCCTTCCTTTATCCGGCCCGCCGGAAGGCGGAGCCGGGGCTCGGTTATAGGGGTCGTGCCGGCCTCAGGCCAGCCAGGCCGGGGGACGCTTCTCCAGGAAGGCGGCGATGCCGTCCTTCGCTTCGTCGGTGGCCCGCTGGCGGGCAATCCGGGTTGCCGTCTCTTCTGCCACCGCGGCATCGATGGGACGCCCGGCCACTGCTGCGATAAGTTGCTTGGCCGCCTGCTGGGCCTTCGGCCCCCCCGCCAGCAAGGGTTCGACGATGCTGGCGACGCCGGCATCGAGCTGGTCGAGGGGCAGCACCTCATTGACCAGGCCGATCGCCCGGGCCTGCTCCGCATCGATCCGCTCGGCGCTCTGGAAGTAGCGCAGGGCGTGACGCGGCCCGATGGCGCGCAGCACGTAGGGGCTGATCACCGCCGGGATGATTCCGAACTTGACTTCCGAGGTGGAGAACACCGCGTTGTCGGCCGCCACCGCCATGTCGCAGGCCGCCGCCAGGCCGGTCCCGCCGCCCAGCGCAGCGCCCTGGATGCGGGCGATGGTGGGCTTGGACATGCCGGACAGGGCCTGCAGCATGCCTGCGAAGATGCGCGCATCGGCCAGGTTCTCGGCCTCTCCATAGCTGGAGGCGCGCTGCATCCAGTTGAGGTCGGCGCCGGCGGAGAAATGCTTGCCGCGACCGGCCAGCACCACCACCCGCACGGAGTCGTCGACGTCCAGCTCGGCGCAGGCTGCGGCCAGGTCGCGGATCAGTTCTTCGTTGAAGGCGTTGAGGACCTCCGGACGGTTCATCCAGAGGGTGGCCACAGCGCCCTTGCGTTCGATCTCGAGGGTTGCGTAAGTCGTGCTCATGGCCGCTCTCAACGGTTCTTGAAGGCCGGCTTGCGCTTCTCGACGAAGGCAGCCATCCCTTCCTTCTGGTCTTCGAGGGCGAAGGCCGAATGGAAGACCCGACGCTCGAACAGCAGGCCTTCGTTGAGGCTGCTCTCGTAGGCACGGTTCACCGATTCCTTGATCATCATGACCACCGGCAGCGAGTAGCCTGCGATGATGCGCGCCGCCTCGAGGGTCTCCTCGAGCAGGCGCTCGGCCGGGATCACGCGGGCCACCAGGCCGGCCTTTTCGGCCTCGGTGGCGTCCATCATGCGGGCGGTCAGGCACAGGTCCATGGCCTTGGCCTTGCCCACCGCACGCGGCAGGCGCTGGGTGCCACCGGCGCCGGGCATGGTGCCCAGGCGGATCTCCGGCTGACCGAAGCGGGCCGTGTCGGAAGCGAAGATCATGTCGCACATCATCGCCATCTCGCAGCCACCGCCGAGGGCGAAGCCGGACACTGCGGCGATCACCGGCTTGCGGGCGGTCTTGATCCGCTCCCAGTTGCGGGTGATGAAGTCCGTCTTGTAGGCATGCATGTAGTCGAAGTCCTTCATGAAGCCGATGTCGGCTCCCGCGGCGAAGGCCTTCTCGCTGCCCGTCAGGACGATGCAGCCGATGTTCTCGTCCGCCTCGAAGGCGTCGATGGCAGCACCGATGCCGTCGACGACCTCGTTGTTGAGGGCGTTGAGCGCCTCGGGACGATTGATGCGGATCAGGCCGACCTTGTCGTGGACTTCGCTGATAACCAGTTGGCTCATGCTGTTCTCCGGGCGCCCGCCAGGGGGCGGACGCCTTTGTCGTTGGATGCTTACTGGGAGATCGTCCAGTCGCCGCCCTTCACTTCCAGCATGCGGAAGGAGGACAGGTCGAGGCCCATGTGGTCGGTGGCGGACATGTTCACCTTGCCGCTGGAGCCGATGTAGCCCTTGGTGGCTTCGATGGCGTCGCGGACCTTGGCCTTGTCGGTGCTGCCGGCACGCTTCATCGCATCCACGGCGAGCATCAGGCCGTCGTAGGCATAGCCGCCGAAGGTGGACACGTCCTGCTTGTAGCGATCCTTGTAGGCCTTGTCGTAGGCGGTCACGACAGGCTTCTGCGGGTCACCGGCGGGCAGCTTCTCGGGGATCAGCTGGGCCGGCGACGGCAGGCGCACGCCTTCGGCAGCCGGGCCGGCGAGCTTCAGGAACTCATCCGAGGCCACGCCATGGGACTGGTACAGGGGCAGCGTGATACCGAGCTGCTTGTAGTTCTTGGTGACGATGGCCGGGCCCTGGCCCAGGCCGAACACGAAGACCGCCTGGACGCCCGGGGTGGTCTTGATCTTGGTGAGCTGCGGGCTCATGTCGGTGTCCTTGGGGCCGTAGGTCTCGTTGGCCACCAGGGTGATGCCGTACTTGCCGGCCACTGCCTCGGTTTCCTTCTTGCCGGACTGGCCGAAGCCGCTGGTCTCGGAGAGCAGGGCCACCTTGGTCAGGCCGCGCTTCTTCATGTCTTCGAAGACCTTCTCGGCAGCCATGCGGTCGGTGTGGGGCGTCTTGAAGACCCACTTCTTCACCGGCTCGACGATCACCACGGCGCCGGCCAGGGAGATGAAGGGCGTGCCAGACTTCTCGGCCAGGGGCACCATGGACATGGTGGCGCCGGTAGTGGTGCCGCCGATCAGGATGTCCACCTTGTCATCGTCGAGGAGACGTTTGGCGAAGCCGTTGGCCTTGTTGGCATCGCTGCCGTCGTCGTAGTGCACCAGCTGCAGCTGGCGGCCGAGCACCCCACCCTTCTTGTTGAGTTCCTCGACGTAGAGCTGCAGGGTCTTCAGCTCGGGGTCGCCAAGAAAGGCGGCCGGGCCGGTGACGGACAGCACCGAACCGATCTTGATCGGTTCATTGGCCACCGCGGCCAGGCTGCCGAGGGCCAGCATGGCGCCGACTGCGAATTTCTTCATGAGGCTTTTCATGGATCGTCTCCTTTTTATGGTTGTGCTTCAAACTCGTTCGATGATCATGGCGATGCCCTGCCCCACCCCGATGCACATGGTGCACAGGGCGTAGCGGCCGCCACGGCGGTGCAGTTCGTAGGCTGCCGCGGTGACCAGGCGGGCACCGCTCATGCCCAGCGGGTGTCCCATGGCGATGGCGCCACCATTGGGATTCACGTGGGCCCCGTCGTCGGGCAGGCCCAGGTCGCGCAGCACCGCCAGTGCCTGGGCGGCGAAGGCTTCATTGAGTTCGATCACATCCATCTGGTCCAGGCGCAGGCCAGCCTTGGCCAGCACCTTGCGCACGGCCGGCGCCGGGCCGAAGCCCATGATGCGCGGCGGTACACCGGCGGTAGCCATGGCCACCACCCGGGCCTTGGGGGTCAGGCCGTACTTGCCGGCGGCGGCCCCGGAGGCCAGCAGCAGCGCACAGGCACCATCATTGACACCGGACGCATTGCCGGCGGTGACGCTCAGCTCGGGGCCATTGACGCCTTTCAGCTTGGCCAGCATCTCCAGGGTGGTTTCCGGACGGGGATGCTCGTCGGTGGTGAAGAGGATGGGATCGCCCTTCTTGCGCGGGATCTCCACCGGCACCAGTTCGTCGGCGAAGCGGCCGGCTTCGTTGGCGGCAGCCCAGCGCTGCTGCGAGCGCAGGGCGAAGGCGTCCTGGTCGGCGCGGGAGATGCCGAAGTCGGCAGCCACGTTGTCCGCGGTCTGCGGCATGGAATGGACTTCGTAGAGCTTCTTCATCAGCGGGTTGACGAAGCGCCAGCCGATGGTGGTGTCGTAGATGGCAGCCTGGCGGGAGAAGGCGGACTCCGCCTTGCCCATGACGAAGGGCGCACGGGACATGCTCTCCACGCCACCGGCGATCATCAGCTCGGTCTCGCCGGACTTGATGGAACGGGCGGCCAGGCCGACTGCGTCCATGCCGGAGCCGCACAGGCGATTGACGGTGGTGCCCGGCACGTCGATCGGCAGGCCCGCCAGCAGGCCCGACATGCGCGCGACGTTGCGGTTGTCCTCACCGGCCTGGTTGGCGCAGCCGTAGATGATGTCCTCGACGGCCGCCCAGTCCACCTGGGGGTTGCGGCTCATCAGCGCCTTGAGGGGCACCGCGCCGAGGTCGTCGGCCCGCACCGCGGCCAGGGTGCCGCCGTAACGGCCGATGGGGGTACGGATGGCGTCACAGATAAAGGCTTCGGTCATGATGTTCTTTCCTTTGCCACGCTTACAGTTGTTTCGGACGCTGATCGATCACGCGACGGGCCTTGCCGGTCTGGGTGCGCGGGATGCTGTCGAAGTCCATCACATTGACCTTGGTGGAGATGCCGATGATGGTCTTGATGTGGCCGGCCACGCCACGGGCGATCTCCTCGATGACGCCGCGACCGAGCTTGCCGCTGAGTTCCCGTTGCAGCTCGCAGCGCACTTCCACGTTGTCCAGGTGGCCGTCGCGGGTCAGCACGATCTGGTAGTTGCCGGTCAGGCGGGGCTCGCGCAGGATCTGCTCCTCGATCTGGGTCGGGAAGACATTCACGCCGCGCACGATGAGCATGTCGTCGGAACGGCCAACGATCTTGTCCATGCGCCGGAATGAGCGGGAAGTCGGCGCCAGCAGGCGGGTCAGGTCGCGGGTGCGGTAGCGGATGACCGGGAAGGCTTCCTTGGTCAGGGAGGTGAACACCAGCTCGCCCTCCTCGCCGTCCGGCAGCACTTCGCCGGTTTCCGGGTCGATGATCTCGGGGTAGAAATGGTCTTCCCAGATCACCGGGCCGTCCTTGGTTTCGATGCATTCACAGGCGACGCCCGGGCCCATCACCTCGGTGAGGCCGTAGATGTCGATGGCGTCGATGCCCAGCTTGCGCTCGATCTCGGCACGCATGCCCTGCCCCCACGGTTCGGCACCGAAGATGCCGACCTTCAGGGAGATCTCCTCGGGCTTGATGCCGAGGCGCTCGAACTCCTCGGCGATCACCAGGGAGTAGGACGGGGTGACCATGATGATCTCGGGCTTGAAGTCCATGATCTGCTGGACTTGCTTCTCGGTCTGGCCGCCGGACATCGGCACGGCGCAGCAGCCGGCGCGCTCGACACCGTAGTGGGCGCCCAGGCCGCCGGTGAACATGCCGTAGCCGTAGGCGACATGGACCATGTCACCCGCCCGGCCGCCGGCGGCACGGATCGAACGGGCCACCACGTCGGCCCAGTTGTTCAGGTCGTTCTTGGTGTAGCCGACGACGACCGACTTGCCGGTGGTGCCGGACGACGCGTGCAGGCGGGCCAGCTTGTTGCGCGGCACGGCGAAGAGGCCGAACGGATAGTGGTCGCGCAGGTCGGACTTGGTCATGAAGGGGAACTTGGCCAGGTCGGCCAGGGACTTCAGGTCATCCGGATGCACCCCCTTCTCGACGCACTTCTTGCGGTAGGGCTCGACGTTGTCGTAGGTGTGGCGCACCGACCACTTCAGGCGGTCGAGCTGCAGGGCGGAAATCTCGTCACGGCTGGCGGTCTCGATGGGATCGAGTTCGCCCGGCTGGGCTTGCTTGGCGGTCATGGGGGGTCTCCTCTCCGTGTTGTTCGATGAATGCTGCCAGGCGCTCAGGCGGCAGCCAGACCGGCGATGACTTCGCCGGAGATTCGGTAGCTCTTGCCCCGGAACAGGGCGATGGCCTTGCCGGCGCTGTCACGCACGGTGACGTCGTAGACGCCGGTGCGGCCGGAGGCGGACATCTCGATGGCTTCCGCGCTGAGGGTGTCGCCTTCCTTGCCCGGGGCCAGGAAGTCGATGTTGCAGGCGGAGGCCACCGTATTCTTGTTGTAGCTGTTGCAGGCGTAGGCGAAGGCCGTGTCGGCCAGCGAGAAGATCAGGCCACCGTGGCAGATGTGATGGCCATTGACCATGTCGCCACGCACCGGCATGGACAGGCGGGCGTAGCCCTGGCGCACGGCGTCGATGCGCATGCCCAGTGCGTTGGCAGCCCGGTCGCGGGCCCACATGGCTTCGGCCACGGCCTCGGCCAGGGCCTGGGGATCGGTGGGGATGGCTGTATTAGCGGTCATGGATGTTCTTTCCTGCAAAGACCTGCTGCTGGATCAGGGGCGACACGCGGTAGCGGTCTTCACCATAGAAGCGGGCCAGGTTCGAGAGGACGTGGCTGATCTGCGGCAGGCCGGCAAGGTCGGCCCAGGCCAGCGGGCCGCGGGGGTAATTGACCCCCAGGCGCATGGCGTTGTCGGCGCCGGCGGCGTCGCAGACACCTTGGTTCACCGCATCGGCGGCTTCGTTGGCGAGCATGGCGACGGTGCGCATCACCGCCAGCCCCGGCACATCCCCCAGGCGCGACACGGTGAAACCGGCGGCCTGCAGCAGGCCGACGACCGAGGCCACGGCCGGCGCAAAGCAGCCCTGCGCCGCGCCGATGGCCACACGCGTCGCACTGGCGTAGTCGAGGGCCAGGTCGATCAGCACGGTGTTGGGAATTCCGCTCTCGGCGGCACGCTGGGTGGCGGTGCGCCCGTCGGTGATGAAGAGGACGGCATCCCCCACCCGGGCAATACGTTCGTCGCCGGTATCGCCCCAGGTGTAGGCCACGCCACGCTCGTGCAGGCGGTCGGCCAGGGCCAGGGCAGCGGCGCTTTCACCAAACAGGTGGATGTCGGTCGGTGCCGGTTGGGTCACCACGCTCTTCGGCTGGGGCTTCTCGGCCCCTTCCCGGTAGTCATAGAAGCCACGGCCACTCTTGCGGCCGAAGAAGCCTGCGTCCACCAGCTCCTGCTGGATCAGCGAGGGGGTGAAACGCTGGTCGTTGTAGAAGGCATTCCACACCGAGCGGGTCACGGCGAAGTTCACGTCGTGACCGATCATGTCCATCAGCTCGAAGGGACCCATGCGAAAGCCGCCCGCCTCGCGCATCACCGCGTCGAGGGTGGCGCAGTCGCCGCCGCCTTCGTTGAGGACGCGCAGGGCCTCGGCGTAATACGGGCGGGCCACCCGGTTGACGATGAAGCCCGGGGTTGAGCGGGCATGCACCGGGGTCTTGCCCCAGGCCGCCGCGCTGGCGAACAGGGTGTCGGCCACGGCCTTGTCGGTGGCCAGGCCGGAGACGATCTCCACCAGGGCCATCAGCGGCGCCGGATTGAAGAAGTGCAGGCCGGCCAGGCGCTCCGGGCGCTTCAGTGCGGCACCGATGGCGGTGACGGAGATGGACGAGGTGTTGGTGCCGAAAATGCAGTCGGCCGCGACGATGTCTTCCAGGTCGCGGTAGAGCTTCTGCTTGGCCTCGAGGTTTTCGACGATGGCTTCGACCACCAGGGCGGCATCGGCCAGATCGGCGAGCTGCTCGACAGGAACCAGACGGGCGCTGGCGGACTGCGCGGCCTCCTGGCTCATCTTGCCCTTGTCGGCCAGCCTGGCGAACTGGGCCTGGATGCCGGCGACCGCCTTGGCTGCGGCGTCCGGACGGTTGTCGAGGAGCTTGACCACGTGCCCGGCGGCAGCGGCCACCTGGGCGATACCGGCGCCCATGGCCCCGGTGCCGACCACGGCGATGACGGATTGGGTAGAGAGGGCCTGGCTCACGTTCATTCCCCGGTGAACTTGGGCGCGCGCTTTTCCATGAAGGCCGCCACGCCTTCGGCGTAGTCCGGGCTCCAGCCAAGCTCGCGCATGAAGCCGCCCTCAAAGGAGAGCTGCTGCTCCAGGGTGTGGCCGGCGGCGGCATGCATGGCCTGGCGGGTCCGCACCAGGGCCTTGGTCGGCATGGTGGCCAGCTGGCCGGCCATGGCATCGACCTTGGCAACGAATTCGGCGTCGTCGTAGGCGGCCCAGATCAGGCCCCAGTCGGCGGCCTTCTCGGCGGGCAGCTTGTCGGCCAGCAGGGCCAGGCCCATGGCGCGGGCCATGCCGACGCGCTGGGGCAGGAACCAGGTGCCGCCGGTGTCCGGCACCAGCCCGATCTTGCTGAAGGCCTGCAGGAAGGAGGCGGACTTGCTGGCCACCACCAGGTCGCAGGCCAACGCCACGCTAGCCCCCGCACCGGCGGCGATGCCGTTTACCGCGGCGATCGTGGGCACCCGCAGGTTCTGCAGGCGCAGCACCAGGGGCTTGTAGTTCTTCTCGACCACGTTGCCGATATCCGGCATTCCGCCGCCGGGCGTGCGGGCCATGTCCGGATCGGCCAGATCCTGGCCGGCACAGAAGGCACGACCGGCGCCGGTAAGGACCAGCACGCGAACGGACTTGTCTTCCTGGACGCGGTCCAGGACGTCACGCAGTTCGGCGTGCATCTCGCCGGTGAAGCTGTTGAGCTTGTCCGGGCGGTTGAGGGTCAGGCGAGCGACGCCCGCCTCCACCGTGAAGAGGATGTTCTTGTAGTCCATGGCGGGTCCTCAGGCGTGGTAACGGCGCTGGATCACGCGGAAGCGGTTGGCGACGAAGGCCGAGTCGGCGTAGGACGCGTTGGCCGCCGGGTTGCCGCCGGTACCGTGGTAGTCGGAGAAGGCGGCCGACTGATTGACGAAGACGCCGCCGGTCAGGTTGATCGACAGGGCGACCTTGCTGCGCCAGGTCGCTTCGGTCATCGCATCGATGACGTCCTGCCTGGTGGAGTAGACGCCGGCGGTCAGGGCACCGTGGGTGCTCACCACACGCTCGGACAGGGCGATGCCGGCGGCAGTGTCGGCCACCTTGACGATGAAGCTGATCGGGCCGAAGCGCTCCTCCATGTAGGCCTTCTCGTCGGCGGCATCGCAGGCCAGCAGCACCGGGGTGCGCACCTTGGCGGCCGGGAACTCGGGGTTGTCGAGGGCCGTGGAGGCCAGCACGACCTTGCCCAGGGCGCCGCTGTTGGCCAGCTCGATGCGCTCTGCGGTATCGGCGGACTGGATCGCGCCCAGCACGGCATGGGCCACTTCGGGCTTGGACAGGAAGCGCTCGATGGCCTTGGCCAGATCGGCGCAGAACTCGTCGTAGCTCTTCGGGCCGTCCTCGGTCTGGATGCCGCCCGCCGGCACGAAGAGGGCCTGGGAAGTGGTGCACATCTGACCGGAGTACAGGGACAGGGTGAAGGCCAGGTTGCCCAGCATCGCCTTGTAGCTGTCGGTGGAGTCGATGACGATGTTGTTCACGCCGGCCAGCTCGGCATACACCTGGGCCTGGCGGCTGTTGTCGATCAGCCACTGGCCGAACACGTTGCCGCCGGTGAAATCCACCGACTTGACGGCCGGGTGGGTGGCCAGGGCCTGGGTGGTGGCGCGCTTGTCGGTGACGCACAGGCTGACCAGGTTGGGGTCGATGCCGTTCTCGGCCAGCACGGCGCGGATGGTGCGCACGGTGATGGCAGCCGGCAGGATGGCATTGCTGTGGGGCTTGACGATCACCGCGTTGCCGGTGGACAGCGCCGCGAAGAGGCCCGGATAGGTGTTCCAGGTCGGGAAGGTGCCACAGCCGATCACCAGGCCGATGCCGCGCCCGACGATCTGGAAATGCTTCTTCATGACCAGCGGCGGGTTCTTGCCCTGGGGTTTTTCCCAGACGGTCTCGGCGGGTACGAAGCTCTGCTCGCGCCAGGCATAGGCGACGGCCTCGAGGCCGCGGTCCTGGGCGTGGGGGGCGCCGGCCTGGAAGGCCATCATCCAGCCCTGGCCGGTGGTCATCATCACCGAGTGGGCCAGCTCGAAGCTCTGCTTGTTGAGGCGGTCGAGGATCTCGAGACAGATTCCGGTGCGGCCATCGGCCCCCACGGCCTGCCAGCCCTTCATGGCCTCGAGGCCGGCGGCGATCAGGACTTCCGGATCACACACGGGGTAGCTCACGCCCAGTTCGATGCCATAGGGCGAGGATTCGCCGCCATGCCAGCCGCCCTGCCCCGGCTGCCCCAGCTCGAACTGCTTGCCCAGGTGCGCTTCGAAGGCGCGCTTGCCATCGTCGGGCGCGGTCTCGCCATAGAGCTTGGGGCTGGGCATTTCCGGGAAGGCCGACCAGTAGGAGCGGGTGGCGATGGCGCCAAGGGCACCTTCCAGGGTTGCACGGTGCTTTTCGAACAGGGGATGCGTCATGCGTCTGTCTCCGGTTGGGTTTGTTCTACTGGAGACAAACGTTACAAATTCATCTGATCTATGTCAATGCTTGGTATCAAATATTTCTGCTAGGTTTGCAGAAAATTTCTTTATGAGGAATTTGTTTACCATTTTCAAAACCAATAAAAACAATAAGTTAAATAATTTTTCTGGCTATTTCCGTGAAAAACTCATGGTGCACAGCGGAAAAACCCGACGCACTTGAAAATCCAAACCGATACAAAATTGTTGACTACGTAGATTATTTTGTATCATTATTGACCTCACAAACCGTATGGGTTTGCACGCCAACCGCATTCAGACGGATCAACCAAAGGAGGAGTCACATGGCCAGCCACAAGGAACGTTTTGCCGACAAGATGGAGTTCCCGCCGGAAACCCCGCAACCCAACATCTATCCCCTGTCCTGGAACAGCAAGACGAAGAAGCTGCAGGAAGTCTGGGAAGCTTCCCTGCGCGAGAACTGGGACCCCGAAAAGCTGCCCTGGGACACCCTGGACCTGGACAGCTACACCTGGGAAGAGCGCGAATCCATCGCCTACTGGTGGAGCCTGCTGTCGGTCTTCGACGCCTCTGCCCCCCCGGTGTTTGCCGAAGCCCTGATCAAGACCTACGAGGTCCACGAGGAAGACCCGGTGCGCAAGTGCTTCTTCTCGGTGACCCGCGACGAGCAGAACCACGAAATCATGTGCGGCCTGGCCATCACCAAGCTGCTCGGCCACCCGGACCCGCTGACCTACGAGCCCAAGACCGAACTCGGCAAGCGCCTTCAGAAGAACGTGCGCTGGCTGTATTTCAATGGCGGCCGCTACTGGACCGGCTACAAGCAGGCCGTGCCCAAGTACGACCTAGCCGTGCTGTTCAGCTCCTTCCTGATGGGTGAGATCGCCGCCGCCACGATCTTCAAGCAGATGTACGAGAACTCCCGCGAGGCGGTGTTCAAGGAAGGCTTCAAGAACATCGGCCGCGACGAAGGCCGCCACATGGCGATCTGCATGGCGGTGATGGAGCGCGACTACCCGGGCCTCAAGGAAGAAACCAAGGCCATCGTCACCAAGCAGATCCGCGCCGGCTACCTGTTCCTGTCCGCGGTGCTGTTCGAGCCGCCGATGGAGTTCTGGGACCTGCCGGAAGACTTCATCGGCAACCAGCGCGAAGCCGAGGAAGTGGCACGCGGCGCTGGCTTCGGTATCCCCACCTATGAAGCCAAGCTGCAGAACTGGAAGAACGCCATGATCAACCTGAAGGGCGTCCTCGACCGCTACAACATCCCCTTCCCGGCCATCCCTGAAGTGGGCATCACCGGTCAGGAAGTCAGCGACCTGGACATGGAAGACATCATCCCGGTGTTCTGATCCAGGACCACACGAGCGATGCAGGGGCACTGAAGTCGCCCCTGCATCGTCCCCCATACGCCCCACCCCACTGAAAACGACAAGGGCACGAACAGCCCCACAACCTGACAGGAATCCTCAATGGCCCGCATCATCATGCAACCCTCGGGCAAGTCGGTGGAGTGCGCCTATGGCGACACCGTGCTGATGGCCCTCGAAAAGGCAGGCTACGCACTGCCCAACAACTGCCGCGCCGGCGCCTGTGGCGAATGCAAGGTCAAGGTCACCGCCGGCCAGTTCGACCAGGGCATGGTCCTCGACATGGCCCTGTCCCAGGACGAGCGCCGCCAGGGCTACGGCCTGATGTGCATGGCCAAGCCCATCTCCGACGAACTGAGCATCGAATGGGGCACCGAAGACGCCAAGCCCAAGCTCTTTCCCCCCCGGGAAGATGCCCTCTTCGTGGTCACCGACAAGCGCAGCGTCGCCGAGCGGGTGGTCGAGCTGCGTCTGCGTCCGGTCGGCCAGCCGATCCGCTACTGGCCTGGCCAGTATGTGACCATCGGCAATCCCCGCGCCAACATCCCGGCCCGTGCCTATTCCATCTCCAACGCCCCCCGCCCGGACGGCGAGCTGGTGCTGCAGGTAGCCCGCGCCGATGGTGGCGTGACCAGCGCCTGGGTGCACGACAGCCTGGCGATCGGCGAGAGCGTCAAGGTGTCCGGCGCCTATGGCACCTTCATCGGCGACCCCGGCGTCGACACCCCGGTGCTGTGCCTGGCCGCCGGCACGGGCCTGGCTCCCATCCTGGCGCTCACCGAGGCGGCGCTGCGGCGCGGCTTCCGCAAGCCGGTCACCATCCTGATCTCGGCACGCAGCGAGGCGGATGTCTATGGCCGAGGCCTGCTCGCCTGGTGGCGGACCAAGCACCGGAACTTCGACTACAAGATCACCCTGACCCGCGAAGAGCGCGACGGATACCTCGGCGGACGGGTCGATGCGGTGCTGCCCGGGCTCTTCCCCGATCTGTCCCGGCACACGATTTTCGCTGCAGGCAGCCCGGCCTTCGTGGACAGTGGTGTCGCCGCCGTCAAGGCCCTGGGTGCCAAAGCGGAGCTCATCCACACCGAAGGCTTCTTTGCGCAGCAACAACCCGTGGTACCGGACGCGGCGCACCTGCTGACGTTGTAGCGCTCGTGCAGGGGCGGCTTCAGCGCGGACCTTGGTCAGGGATGAGGCAGAGGGGGGGGCGAGGCGCGAAGGGTGACTGGAGTCGCCCCCACATGGCGCCTTCAACGCCCCCCGAAGCCCGAAATCCCCAAAACCGGTGATGAGCCGCTAAAATTCGGGCTTTGTTGCAGCCATACGGCCCCGCACGTGCTTCCGCCCCTTCAGAAACGCCTCGACGAGTTCCGCCAGCAGGGCCGCGTGCAAGCCGGCTCCCTGATCATCTCCGTTTTCGGTGATGCCATCATGCCGCGGGGCAGCCGCATCTGGCTCGGCAGCCTGATCCGCCTGCTCGAACCCCTGGAGCTCAACGAGCGCCTGATCCGGACTTCCGTATTCCGTCTGGCCAAGGAGGAGTGGCTGCGCTCCGAGCCCTCCGGCCGGCGTACCGACTACCTGCTCACTCCGGCCGGTCAACGCCGCTTCGAGGAAGCTTCACGCCATATCTATGCTTCGACGGCGCCCCAGTGGGACCGCCGCTGGCGCCTCATCATCGCGGCTGGCGAGCTCACCGCCAAGCAGCGCGACGCCCTGCGCCGGGCACTGTTCTGGCAGGGCTTCGGCAGCCTTGGCGGTGACTGCTTCGTGCATCCCAGCGCCGACCTGCGGGCGGCTTTCGACGCCCTGATCGCCGAAGGCCTGGCCGACGTGCTGGGCAAGCTCAAGCCCCTGATGGCCGCCGATGCACAGCTTGGCGGCGCCGCCAGTGACATCGAGATGGTGCACGGAGCCTGGAACCTGGAACGCCTGGCCGGGGTGTATTCGGAATTCGTCGACCGCTACCAGCCCGTATTGGACCAATTGCGGGACGGCCAGGACGCAATCGACGACGAGAGCACCTTCCTGCTGCGCATCCTGCTGATCCACGACTATCGCCGCCTGCTGCTGCGTGACCCGGAGCTGCCCGACGTACTGCTCTCCGCCGACTGGCCCGGCCAGCAGGCGCGGGTGCTGTGCAAGGAGCTCTACCGGCGCCTGCTGGCGCCTTCCGAGCGCCACCTCGACACCCACCTGCAGCTGGCCAGCGGACAAACCCCCGAGGCCGCCCCCTTCCTGCTGGAACGCTTCCGCGAAGTCGACCCCTTGGCCCAGGTCGCCTGAGCCCCCGCCGACAAGGGGCCGCGTGCCCTTGTCATGCGCCATCGCTGCGGGTCTAATACCGGGCTTTTGGACGCCCCTCCCGATGTACTCCTCCACCTTCATCTTCGCAGCGAAGGAATTCGACGCGGAATTCCATCGTCTCGATACGGCAATCGCTGCGGCGGCCCGTGACATTCCGGGTTACCTGGGGGAGACCTCCTGGGAAAATCCGCAGACCGGCCTGGTCGCCAACGTGTACTACTGGGACAGCCTGGAGGCCCTGCAGGCGCTGGTCCGGCACCCACAGCACCTCGACGCCAAGGAGCGCCAGTCCAACTGGCTGGACGGCTACCAGGTCATCATTTCCCAGGTCTTGCGCACCTACGGGGATGGAGGACTGGGCGCCCTCCCACCC
>WBTZ01000046.1 GCA_009026175.1 Zoogloea sp.
TCCACGCCCACCCCCTTCTCCCCGGCCATGAACCGCAAGGCCCCGGCGAAGGCGATCATGGCGCCGTTATCGGTGCACAACTCCAACTCAGGATAGAAAACCCGCGCCTTGCGCCGCGCCGCCGCCTGGTCGAGCGCACTGCGCAAGGCCAGGTTGGCGCCCACCCCGCCAGCGACGACCAGTTGCTTCAGCCCGGTATGGCGCAGGGCCGCCATCGACTTGGCCACCAGGACCTCCACCGCCGCCGCCTGAAACTCTGCCGCCAGATCAGCCTTGTCGGCCTCGCAGAAGCCTGGGGCCCCGGCAGCGGTGAGCACCGCCGTCTTGAGCCCGCTGAAGCTGAAATCGAAATCCTTGCTGTGCAACATCGGCCGCGGCAGCTTGAAACGCCCCGGCGTGCCGGCCTGCGCCAGCCGGGCCAGCGCAGGGCCGCCCGGATACCCCAGGCCGATCAGCTTCGCCGTCTTGTCGAAGGCCTCGCCCGCCGCATCGTCCACCGTCTCCCCGAGCAGGGTGTAGTGCCCGACGCCCGTCACCCGCATCAACTGGGTATGCCCCCCCGACACCAGCAAGGCCACAAACGGGAAGTCAGGCGGCGTGGCAGACAGCAAGGGGGACAGCAGATGCCCTTCGAGGTGATGCACCGGCAACGCGGGGATGCCCAGCGACACGCCCAGCGCCTCCGCCACGCTCGACCCGACCAGCAGTGCACCGGCCAGCCCTGGGCCGGCGGTGTAGGCAATCCCGTCGATCCCGGCCAGACTCAGGCCGGTGTGCTCGAGCAATTCGCGGAGCAGCACGGGAAGGCGCCGGATGTGATCACGCGACGCCAGCTCCGGCACCACACCTCCGTAGGCCGCGTGCAGGTCGATCTGGGAGTGCAGGCGATGCCCGAGCAATCCCCGCTCCGTGTCATAAATGGCCACGCCTGTCTCGTCACAGGAGGACTCGATACCCAGAATGCGCATGATGCATCCGCAAAAAAACGGGATTTTACCCCTTCCCCACCCGCAAAGCGAAAAGTGGACTTGGTAGACCCGGACGAACTGGTTATACTCTTCTTTTTTCCGTCCAAGAATTTTCGAGGAAGCACGCAATGCCGGGTATTCGCGTCAAAGAAAACGAGCCGTTTGAAGTTGCCATCCGCCGCTTCAAGCGCACTATCGAAAAAGTGGGCCTGCTGCCCGAACTCCGCTCCCGCGAGTTCTACGAGAAGCCTACCGCCGAGCGCAAGCGCAAGCTCGCCGCCGCGGTCAAGCGCCATCACAAGCGCCTGCGCAGCCAGACCCTGCCCCCGAAGATGTACTAAGCAACACCCAGGTACACGCTTCCCGATCGCCACGCGATACGCGCAACTGCGCGAGCGCGTGGCGTTTGCGCTTTTCCGCGCCGACGGACGCCCCTCCCCGGGCCGCCCCCAGGCCACCCGCTCCATCACAGAGGAATCCCCACGCAATGTCGCTGAAGGTCCGGATCAACGATGACATGAAGGCCGCCATGCGCGCCAAGGAAACCGCCCGTCTTTCCGCCCTGCGCCTGCTTCTCGCAGCCATCAAGCAGCGCGAAGTGGACGAGCGCATCGAACTGGACGATGCGGCAATCGTCGCCGTGGTGGACAAGATGCTCAAGCAGCGCCGGGACTCGGCATCCCAGTTCGAGGGCGCCCAGCGCTTCGACCTGGCCAGCGCCGAGCGCTTCGAGATCGAAGTGCTGTCCGCCTACAAGCCCGAAGGCCTGAACACCGAGCAGATCATCGCCCTGATCGATGCGGCCGTCGCCGCCACCGGCGCGACCAGCCCTGCCGACATGGGCAAGCTGATGGCCGAACTCAAACCCGGGTTGGCCGGCAAGGCCGACATGGCCGAGGTTTCCAAGCTGGTCAAAGCCCGACTCGGCAACTAGGATTCATGAGGATGGCGCCTCTGGCGCCGTCGCCACATCATGATCCCGCAGTCCTTCATCCAGGATTTGCTCGCCCGCGTCGACATCGTCGAGGTCGTCGAGCGCTACCTCCCCCTGAAAAAGGGCGGAGCGAATTACTTCGCCTGCTGCCCCTTCCACGGCGAAAAGTCCGCCTCCTTTTCGGTCAGCCCGACCAAGCAGTTCTATCACTGCTTCGGCTGCGGCGCCCACGGCAGCGCCATCAGCTTCCTGATGGAGTACAGCGGCCTGGGCTTCATCGATGCCGTCAAGGAACTGGCCGGCAACGTCGGCATGACCGTCCCGGACGATGACTTCACCCCCAACCGGGACCGCGCCCACGAACAATCCCTGACCGAGGTCATGGCCCAGGCCGCGCGCTTCTACAAGGAGCAGCTCAAGCGCAGCCCGGTGGCGGTGGACTACCTCAAGGGCCGCGGCCTCACCGGCGAGATCGCCGCCCGCTACGGCCTAGGCTACGCCCCCGAGGGCTGGCAATCGCTGCAGGCGGCCTTCGCCGACTACAACGCCGGGCAGCTGCTGGAGTGCGGCCTGGTGCTCGAGAACGAACAGGCCCGCCGCTACGACCGCTTCCGCGACCGCATCATGTTTCCCATCCAGGACCAGCGCGGCAACGTGATCGGCTTTGGGGGCCGGGTTCTCGGCAAGGGCGAGCCCAAGTACCTGAACTCGCCGGAAACCCCCATCTTCGAAAAGGGTCGCGAGCTCTACGGCCTCGTCCAGGCCCGCCAGGCCGTGCGCGACCAGGAGTGCGTACTGGTGGTGGAAGGCTACATGGACGTGGTCGGGCTGGCGCAGTTCGGCGTCGGCAACGCCGTTGCCACCCTAGGCACCGCCGCCACCCCCCATCACATCCAGAAGCTGCTGCGGCTCACCGACCGGGTCGTCTTCTGCTTCGACGGCGACGCCGCCGGCCGCCGCGCGGCAGGCCGGGCCCTGGAAGTCAGCCTGGAGCATCTGGCCGACAACAAGACCATCACCTTCCTGTTCCTGCCCGAAGAGCACGACCCGGACAGCTTCGTGCGCAGCGAAGGCCCCGACGCCTTCCGCGCCGCCATGAGCCGCGCCCTGCCCCTGGCCGAATTCCTGCTGGCCGAGCTGCGCAAGGACATAGACCTGGACACCGCCGAAGGCTGCGCCCGCCTGGTCCACGAAGCCAAGCCCCTTGTCACCCGCATCGCCGCTCCCCTGCTGCGCCTGCAGGTGATCAAGATGCTGGCAGAGGCCGCCGGCTTCACCCAGGCCGAAGTCGAACAAGCCTTCGGCCTGAAGAGCAGCCCGCCGCCCCGCCGCTTCGACCCTGACAACGCATTCGAGGGTGAAGGCCGGCGCGGCAACAGCAACTTCCGCGGGCGCCGGGGCTTTGGCAAGGAACTGCCACGACTCGCCCCGCGCACCGCACCGCTCAATCCGATCGAGACCCTGCTGCGCCTGGTCGTGCAACACCCCGTGCTGGCCGCCCGCATGCCCATCGACCTGCTGCCCGGCGACACCCCCGAGGGCAGCGCCCTGATCGCCATCACCGACGCCATGAGCGTGGGCGATCTGCCGACCCACGGCATCGGCGCCCTGCTGGAGCATTACCGGGACACCCCGCACGCCGCCATCCTCGGCCGCATCGCCGCCCAGCTTGCCGACATGCCACTCGACGAGACAGTTCTGGAACCCCTGCTCAACGACACGCTCTACAAGCTCGAGGCCACCCAGGTCGAGCAGGAGTTCCTCGCCCTCAACGCCCAGGCCCGCGAAGGCGGGCTGGACCCCACCGGCCGCAGACGCCTTGCGGAGCTGCTGGTGCAGAAAGAAAAGCTCAAAAAACGACCCAAAGTATCGGATTCGTAATATAATTTTCGGTTTCGCGCAATTCGCTCGCCGAGACGATCAACGACAAATCGGACGACACATCGAGGACAGTCATGACCACGGAAAAAGCCAAACAACCGCGCAAAGCGCCTGCCAAGCCGCGAGCAGCGAAGGTCAAGGACAAACTCGCCCCGATGATTGCCGAGGCCCCCTCGGCGGAAGAGGCGGAAGTCCGCCGCACCCGGCTCAAGAGCCTGATCGCCCTCGGCAAGGAGCGCGGCTACCTGACCTACGCCGAGATCAACGACCACCTGCCCGACGACCTGGTGGACGCCGAGCAGATCGAATCGATCATCACCACCTTCAACGACATGGGCATCCAGGTCTTCGACGTGGCCCCCGCCGCGGAAGACCTCCTCATGTCCGAAGTCGCCCCCACCGTGGTGGACGACGAGCAGGCCGAAGCAGAAGCCGAACAGACCCTCTCCGCGGTCGACTCCGAGTTCGGCCGCACCACCGACCCCGTGCGCATGTACATGCGCGAGATGGGCACCGTGGAACTCCTCACCCGTGAAGGCGAGATCGAAATCGCCAAGCGCATCGAGGAAGGCCTCAAGCACATGATCCAGGCCATCTCGGCCTGTCCGACCACCATCGCCGACATCCTCGAGGCCGCCGACAAGATCTCCAAGGAGGAGATGCGCATCGACGAGCTGATCGACGGCCTGATCGACCCCAACGCGGTCGAGGCCATCGAAGAACTCGCCGAGAGCGACGACCTCGACGTGGACGACGCCGAAGAGGAAGAGGACGAGGAAGACGGCGCCGGCGGCGGCGCCCAGTCCGCCTCCCTGATCAAGCTCAAGGCCGAGGCCCTGGAACGCTTCGCAACCCTGCGCGACCTCTACGAGAAAATGGTCGCCAGCCTGCAGAAGAAGGGCCCCCAGGACAAGACCTACATGAAGCTCCAGGAGCAGATCTCCAGCGAGCTCATGAACATCCGCTTCACCGCCCGCACCACCGAACGCCTGTGCGACGCGGTGCGCCACATGGTTGACCAGGCCCGCACCCACGAGCGCAAGATCCTCAACCTGTGCGTGGACAAGGCCGGCATGCCCCGCCCCCACTTCATCAAGAGCTTCCCCGGCAACGAGACCAACCTGGACTGGCTCAAGGCCGAGATCGCCAACGGCCCGGCCAACACCGCCGTGCTGATGCGCATGCAGCCCGCCGTGCTGGAAGAACAGCAGAAGCTCATCGACCTGCAGGACCGCATCGGCATTCCGCTGAAGGATCTCAAGGACATCAACAAGCAGATGTCCACCGGCGAAGCCAAGGCCCGCCGCGCCAAGCGCGAGATGACCGAGGCCAACCTGCGCCTGGTGATCTCCATCGCCAAGAAGTACACCAACCGCGGCCTGCAGTTCCTCGACCTGATCCAGGAAGGCAACATCGGCCTGATGAAGGCCGTGGACAAGTTCGAATACCGTCGCGGCTACAAATTCTCCACCTACGCCACCTGGTGGATCCGCCAGGCCATCACCCGCTCGATCGCCGACCAGGCCCGCACCATCCGCATCCCGGTGCACATGATCGAGACGATCAACAAGATGAACCGGATCTCCCGCCAGATCCTGCAGGAAACCGGCAATGAACCGGATCCCGCAACCCTGGCCGAGAAGATGGAAATGCCCGAGGAGAAGATCCGCAAGATCCTCAAGATCTCCAAGGAACCCATCTCCATGGAGACCCCGATCGGCGACGACGACGACTCCCACCTGGGCGACTTCATCGAAGACAACGCCACCATGGCCCCGGCCGACGCAGCCCTGTACTCCAGCCTGCGCGACGCCACCAAGGAAGTCCTGGACTCCCTGACCCCAAGGGAAGCCAAGGTCCTGCGCATGCGCTTCGGCATCGAGATGAACACCGACCACACCCTCGAAGAAGTCGGCAAGCAGTTCGACGTGACCCGCGAACGGATCCGCCAGATCGAAGCCAAGGCCCTGCGCAAGCTGCGCCATCCCAGCCGCTCCGAGCGCCTGCGCAGCTTCCTCGACAACGAAGCCTGACCCGACCAACCAGCCGCCCCGCGCGGCCAGCCCCCCCGTCTTTCGGGCCCATAGCTCAGTTGGTTAGAGCAGGCGACTCATAATCGCTTGGTCACAGGTTCAAGTCCTGTTGGGCCCACCATACGTTTCAAGTACTTAGGCCAGCCTCACGAGGGCTGGCCTTTTGCTTTTGGGGGCCATGTAAGCACCTTGTAAGCGCCAGCAGAATATCGGCTTTGAGGTATCGCTCTTCACGTCCGATCGAGAGATGCGAGCACGAGCAAAAGCAGCTCTTCCCCATCCGGCTGATGATCGACAACTGCGACAGCATCACGATTCGTCAGCGAGCGGAACACATGAACAAGCCTCTGGCCTAGCAGCTATACAATGCGTTGCGATAGTCGGCACCAGGTCCAGAAGCACAAAGCCCGACGCTTGGCCGGGCTTGTTGCTGTCGATGAGCGCGGGTGCGGACGGAGAGACTCGAACCTTCACCCGTGAGGCACTTCACCACATCGGATCGTTCGCCGCCACGCTATCCAGCTTCGCGCGCGCCCAGCGCCTGATCTGCAGGAGTGCCCCCGCCCAGCTCCGGGGCGTCAGTAGCCTCCACTCCGCCTCCGGCTGTGGCCAGATCCGCCGCACTCGGAACATCAGGATGTCCGGCTGCGACAGATCCGCCGGGTTGGCCTCGTTCCCCAGCTGATACAGAACCACGTAGGCCGGCAGCCCGGAGCGCTGGGCGAGTCGCGCCGTCACCGTGCAGGCCTTGGTTGCCTGCCCCACATCCCGGGCCGTCTCGATGAGCGCCAGGGGCTCCCGGTCCTGGTCGTCGTACTCGACGTACAGGGCGCCGTCCAGATCGATCATGGAGAGCCTGACGGCCTCCTCGATGCCGACATAGCGGCGGGTACTCTGCGCCCGGTGCCAGGCGGAGTACGCCTGATCCCGGGTTCCGTAGCGTTCGGTCTGCATGGCACCTCCAACGCATTGAGGGGTGAGGGAGGCCATGGAGCGCCCTGGCCGTCCCGATAGGGGTGGGTCAGCCTTTCGGCAGCGCTCCTTGCTCCAGCACGCCCTTCCTGGCAAAGGTGAGGCGGTAGGCCCGGGCCGGGCCCGTGAAGCGGCGCAGGAGCCGGTACAGGGTGAGCGTGGTCATTTCGCCACCTCCTGGCCGCGGAGAACATTCGCCCGATGCTGGGCAGCCTGGCCCGCATCGATCATTCCGGAGATGACATCCAGGCTATGCGCGAGATGGCTCAGCAGATAGGCCACGCTGTCGGACTCCTGGAAATTGCCGGCCCCCCTGCCCTCTGGACTGCCGTCGGCAACGACGATCCCCGCCAGCCCCTCGCAGACCTGGGAGAGGTTTTGAGCCTCTTCGCCGGCAGCTCCGGCAAGGCTCGACAGCTCATCCAGTTCATCAAGCGTCAGGCGGTCTTCAGCGTGGCGGAAGAGCACCGCGAATGCATCGGTAACGTGGCTCATGCTTCACCCCCTTCGCTCTCGGTGACGCTGGAGCCCAAGACGTGGAGCAGAGCCCGCGGCACACGCTCATGACCGAGGCACAGCGGCGCCGGCTTGTCGTCCCAGGTGATGCAGGCCGAGCCGTCGGGATAGACTTTCATCACGGTGCCCGTTCGGCCGGCATGGAGGGTGCGGACACGGTCGCCGATATCCAGCTGCTCGCGGACGATCAGAGCCAGATGGCGACCGGCCGGCAAAGCTGCCCGGGTAGGCAGAGGAGATCCATGGGGATGACGGGCGTTCATTGTGTCACCCCGCCTTTCTGCGCGTGCTCCCGGGCAGCATCCACGGAGTTGTCCATGTCGCTCGCGACATCCATACCGAGGGCGGCAAGCTTGCCAACTTCCGAGGCCTCGCCGGCTTTGTCCTGAATGGCCGAGAAGAGTGCGGCCAGGCGGCCGAACACATCGGAGCAGTCCCGAAGATAGCCGACGACTTCGGACTGGTGCATCGGCCGGAAGCCGGATTGAGTGTCTGCAGCCATGATCAGCCCTCCAGCGCAGCGATTGCAATCTGAAAGGCGGAGGCCCGGCCGTCGTGATAGGTCCGCATCTTGGCCGTGCGCGCCTGGCCGGCCTGCTTCTGGCTGTCGGCCAGGGCCTCGCGCAGGAAACCCAGCGGGCTCTCGTCGGCCTTCGGTTGAGCCGGGCTCAAGCCGCACTCGGCGGCATTGACCAGCCCCTGCGCCAGTTCGATCAGGTAAGCCGCGCCGTGGGCAACGTTGTCCTGATGGTCCTCTGCCACACTCAGCACAGCCGCACGGGCCGTGTCCAAGAGGCACGACACCTGGAGGAGCGCCGCGGACAAGTCGATACCCTGGCGGACTTGGAGCAGGTTGCCGTCGATGGAGTGAAAAAATTCGTGGGAAGCAGTGCCCCGCTTGGGTGCGGGCGCAACAAGGGCAAGATGGGACATGGTGAAGCTCCTGTGAAGCGGTCTTGTTCTCCGCTTCCCAGCCGCCAAGCTGGGTGAGCGGAACCGTGCAGGTTGGCGGACCGGTCACAGGGCCGGCAGGGTTTCCCCTCCCACACGGCCCGCCCATAAGGGCATTGCCATGCTGCGGACGCAAAAAAACCGCTCGAAGCGGCGGTTGTCCGCCTGTGAGTCCGGGCCGCCAAGCCCGGTCGCCGTTGTTTGCGGCGACGGCTGAAGTATTCGCCGTAGCCCTGTGATAGTCAAGACCGCGTGGTTAGAAATTTGTCACTAGGAGGGTGTGTAATAGTCCGCGCTAACGGTCAAATCATATGGGGTATAAATGGAAGCTGATGCTTAATAGGTAGGGAAAATTCCCTGCAAAAAATAAATTAAGCTGTTGATTTTTAGTGAAAGTTTTAAACTCAAAACCACCGCGGAATCCTTGTGCTGCCTCCATTCAATGCCTCCATGGTCTTGCCGCCATACATCGGCGAGTCCCCAACGACGTCGGCGACCATGTCTCCGTACAAAGTTGGGTTTCTGCAGTTCGTGCAGCAGTTCGCGACGTCCCGGCCTCGTGCCGAACTTCTAAATGGACTGATCGCGTACCGCGAAGCATTGCGTAACATCGGCATTACGCAAGGGTTTCAATGGTTCGATGGGAGTTTTGTTGAGGACGTTGAGCAGTCGCGAGGACGCCCCCCCGCTGACATCGACGTCGTCACCTTTGCTTATGGGCCGCGATACGACGATCCGGAAGCGTATAGAGACTGGGTCCAGCAAAACAAAGCGCTATTTACCCCTTCCGAGACCAAACGGCTTCATAATTGCGATGCTTACTTCGTCGACTTGGGACGAGTGAGCCCCCACACCCTTGTAGACCATACGCGGTACTGGTTTGGGCTGTTCTCGCATCAGCGAGCGACAGCGCTGTGGAAGGGGATGGTGCAAGTGTCGATGGACTCTGACGATATTGAGGCGAGGAAAGTGCTGCAGAACCTCCAGTTTGATGATCAGGAGGGCGACAATGCTTAGGAAGCTCGAAGTTGACGCGCTGAAGGCGGATCTCTCAGCTGTAGACGGGATGCTTGCGTCCTTTACTGAGGACGAGGATCCAATCGGCTGGTATCAGTTCAGTGCCCGCAAGGAAGAAATCGAGCAGGCGCTGGATCAGATTGTCTCGCGTCCGCTCACCCATGCAGAACTGGGCGTGTTCTTTGGTGGGCGTCCCGTCCAAGGCTCCCGCGGCATCAACGCTGACTTCGCCGGTAAAGCGCTAGAGGATTTACAGGCGCTCGTTTCGAAGCGTTACTCTGGTCGTGAGTTTGGACGACTGGCCCAACGCGGACCGGTGCCGGGTGGCGACACGTCACATATGCTCGTAACGAACATCGTCCGTGGCTCCGTGGGTTTTGTGCTTGAGGAGTCGGGCACCGATGCCCAACTCCTCGAAACGCCTCTCAAAGAAGCTGTCGATGAAGTGGCTGACATTCTTTCGCGTGTCGGCGCTGACGACGAGGCCGTGTTTGAGGAAGCGGCCTCCGAGCTGGATGAGCGACTTCTGGTCACGCTTCGGCAGTTCTTTCAACGTCTTGACGAGTCCGGTGCGACGATGCGGGTAGTCGATGGCACGAGGGACTTTCTGCTTGATCGCCATGCAGTGTCGCGTGCGCGCGAGCGTACTCAGGCCATGGAAATTGAGGAGCGTGATGTCCAAATGACGGGCGTGCTGTACGTATTGCCGGAGTCGAAGCGGTTCGATCTCATCACGATGGTCGAAGGTCAGCGGGTGACCGTTAGAGGCAACGTAAGCACATCCGTGTTCCGTCAAATTCATGGCCAAGGCGACGACGAGCTACAGCCTGTCGATCCTCGCACTATCACTCAGACTCCGTGGGTCGTTGATATCAAGACCCGTGATTTAAAGGAGCGGAACCGGGCGCTAAGGCAGATACATACGCTGCAGCGGCTTGTGCGACCAGTGCCCGGTGGATAACTAATGACTCGAAGCCGCCCCCGGGCGGCCGTTTCATTTCATGGACCCCGTAGGGTTTGCTGCAACTCTGCGCCAACCCAAGAATCCCCGCGATTGGGCGATTCTTAGAGGGTGGCGTGGCAACAAACGGATCTTGGGACCCGGACTGGAAGGGCGGGAAGGCAGGCCCAGCAAGCCTTTCCAAGCAGAAGGATGAGGCTGGCCCGTGGAGCCTCGACGGGGGGAGCAGCGCGCACAAGGCACCTAGCGCCCCAGCCCCCTACACCGGTCCGCCCGACGTATCTACGCCTTACCCCTTCTGCTACGGCGCCACTCTCTCCATATCCGGCCCCCGCTCCGGCATCCCCTGCCCTGGCTGCCACCAAAACGACTGATCCCAATCTGCCTGCGCCCGCTGCTGCATCCGCGAGAGGTAGCCCGGTGACAGGTATTCCTGCAGATCCTGCAGGCCGGCGTGGTCGATGGCGGCCTTGGCATACCAGAGGTTCAGGAACGGCAGGTGGCTCTTGGCGAAGCGCAGCGCCTCGGCGCCGGCATGGGTCTCCTTGCCCTTGAGGGCTTCACCCGCGTTGCCCAGCGTCAGATCCAGGGCCTCGGCCCCGCTCCCCAGCACCGGGCCCAGCAGGCTCATCCAGTTGGGCACGCCGGCCCGGTTCTGGCCGCCCATGCCGGTGTAGAGGATGTCGCCGAACACGCCGAAGCCACCGCCCTGGGTGAAGGCTGCAGCCCAGAACTTGGGCGTGTCCATCGGCCTCGGGTCCTTGCCCGACACCATGTCCTTCAGTTGCACCGCCAACGCCCCGAAGATCGTCAGGGACGACATCAGGCCGGCCGCGTAGGCAACCGAGGACACCTTGTCACCGTGCCGCCACTGCTCCACCGTGCGGCCCCAATGGCGCGAGATCATCGCCAGGGGGAAGCCCTTGAAGAGCGCGATGGAGCGCATCAGTTCGCCCTCGATGGTCCCCTTCTGCGTTCCCCGGGTGAGCGCGGCCCGGGTGTTCAGGTCCTGCGACAGGGATGCAAACTCGGACTCGTCGGCGATGAAGCCCAGAAGCCGGGACACGGCCCGGTTCTGATCGCGCAGGGACAGGCCCGCCGCGGCCAGCTCTGCGTCCGGGATAGCCCGGACGGCCTGCAGGGAGAGCATCTGGCTGCCGCGCCAGGTCTCGGGCTGGGCGAGATTCCAAACCTTGAAGTCGGTTTCCGTGATGCCGCGGGACGCCAGGCGCCACCGGTCGGCCTCCTCCAGGGCCTGCCACTCCATGCGCGAGAGCTTGCCCAGGGCGCCCATCTGGGTGACGGAGAAGCCGCGCCGGATGGCGTCGGTCCAGGCCTCCAGCAGACTGGCCTTCATCGTCGCGTTGGCCAGCTTGGCCGTCCAGCCCTTGCCGATGTTCGACTCGGCCCACCGGTTCATGTCGCTGATCACCGACTCGGCGACGAGGCCGGCCCGGTTGGCGTAATCCGCCGACTCCTTGCCGAAGGCCTTCACCAGGTTGGTGAGGGACTCCACGAAGCCCAGCCGGTTGAAGCCGGTGGTGATGAAGTAGGTCGGCAGGTCCGTGATGCTGGAAACGAAGGCGCTCCCCAGCTTGCCGAACACCTCGACATTGCGGGCGCCCTGGAACACCTCGGCCATGCGGACATTCACGGGATGGCCGGTGGTGCCGTTGAGCGCGTCCCACATGTCCTGCGTCCGAACCAGGTAGGGGCCGACGAGATCCGCGTCACCGCTCTTCCGGGCCGTATCGTGCAGGTATCGGAACTGCGTCTCCGGGTTCGGCCCAAACTCCTCCACCAGGCCGATGTCCTTGGCGAGCCTGGCGACGTGGCCCTGCATCGCGGAGAGGACGCCGCCGCGGTTGTAGCTCGCCGCGTAGGTGAGATAGGACTCGGCGTCCTTGAAGTGCAGCACGCGCGCCTGGCTGCCGTGGTTGGCCCATAGGCTGCCGGTACGTTTCCCGGGCTCGATCTTGTTGGTCCCGCCCGATGCCAGGGTTTCCCACGCCTGCTCAAGTAACTCAACCATCTGGGTGTCGTTGTAGAGCACGCCCCGCTCATCGATGTAGCGGGAGCGGTCCATGAGCGGCAGGATGTCCTTCACCCACCGCTCCTGCCCGGCCCGCAGCACTCGCACCGCGTCATGCGGCTGGGGGATGTAGCCGTAATCGAGTTTCCCCACGTCACCGCCGGCGGCGTTGAAGCGCTGGCGCATCGCCTCGACGGTATCCAGCCAGGCGCGGGCGCCCTTGGCCGCCACGGCATCGCCCGTCCGCTCGCCGAAGATCTCGCGCACCAGCAGCGACGCCTGCCGGGAATCCTCGACCATGCCCAGGAACTTCGGATGCACGGCTTCCAGAGTGTCGATCAAGCCGGAGAAGTACTCGTTGGACACGCCCCGGATGAAGCGGCTGGCCTCATCGAGTACCCGGGCAACGGCCTGGAAAGGCTTGGCCCCGCCTTCGAGCAGGGAGGTGTAGCGGTTCATGGCTCGGTCGTGGGCCAGGATGGTGAGGGCGATGCGCTGCTTGCGCTTGCCGGCCTCGGCAATCAGCTCGTCACCGGCCACCCGGGCGGCGGCCTGCAGGCGCTCCTCCTGCGACATGGCACGCCAGGCCGGCGGATCCTGTCGGGCAATCTGCTTCATGCTGGCGATGATGCGGGCCTCGATGTCCTCGGCCTCCCGCTGGGTGATGCTGCGGCCAATGGCCTGGCCTACGGCCTCGATGCATTCGGGTCTCATGAATACCTCACTGCGCAATTCACGGCCGCCTCGAAGGCGGCGCGTTCGGTCTTGGCGGTTGTCTCAACAGCGTCGGCCTGCTGGAGTAGATCGGCCATGCGGACTTCGCTGCCATCCTCCAGGCGCACCACCGCATCGGGCGTGCGGGCGGCGATCTCCGCGGCCCGGGCCTGCTCCGGTGTCGCCGGCTTGGCCTCGGGCTCAGCCGTGGCGCGCTCCTGCCGGCCAAGAATCTGACTCACAGCCTCCCGCACCTTGTCGAGGATGCCGGTCGGGTGGTCGCCCAGCGCCGGTTCCACCTCGCGGGCCATGGTCGTCGCACTGGCATCAGCGGGTCCTGGCCGGGAGAATCCTTCGTAAGTTCGAATCTCACCGTGCCCAATTCCACGCAAGGACTGCGCGATCGGGCGCTCCTGGAAGCCTTGGCGGATGGCGTCGGCGCGTCCTTCCAGCGCAGCCAGGAAACGCTCCGGCAGCGTCCCCTGATCGAGCCGGGCCAGATCCTGCTCAGCCTGCGCAGCGCGGCGATTCATCTCGAGTTGCTGGTCAAGGCGCTCCGCCTGGGCCTCGAGGTCGGCGAGCTTCTCGGGCAGGGTTTTCCGTGCAGCGGCCTCCGCCTGCTTTCGAGAAAGCCCGGTGGCCTGCTGCGCCTTGGCTTCGTCGCGCATCGCGGTGTCAGCCCTCAGCGCCTCGATCCGCAGCTCAAGCGCCGCGCGCTCTTCAGTCATTCGGGCCACCGCACCAGCTTCCGCACGGCCACCAGCCTCGGCCGTCAGCTCCGTGCGGAGATCGGCGGTCATCCGGTCGAAAGCCATTGCCCGAGCACTCTCAAGGGTCGGAATGTCGGGCCCGACCATCTGGGCCACGCTCACCAGCTCGCCACGGTCCAGCTGCTCCCGGGCGCGGGCCTGGGCATCGTGGGCCACCGTCGCCGCCTCGATGTCCCCCGGACGGGTGAGCGTGTCGGCGTCGCGGGTCCGTGCCTCATTCATCACCAGCGCGGCAGCGTGCTCGTCCGGAGTGATCGTCCGCTCCCCTGCCCTGCCCCGGTGGAAGATGCCGCCGAATGCTGCGCCGGTGAGCGCCGACACGGCCAGGTTCACCGGGTCGAAGGGCTGATACTGGGCCGCGATCTGCTCGTAGTCGGCATGCTCCAGGATTGCCCGGATGCCGCCGACCTCGGTCACGGTCATGGCCGGAGCCACCACAGCGCCGATTGCAGCACTCTGCAGCCGGGTGGCACCCAAGGCCGGCGGCACGATCATCGTTGCCGCGCCGGCCACACCGGAGACAAGGCCCGCAGTCGCGGCGGTGCCCTCATCTGCGCCCTGGTCGGTCAGATCCTGCGCGCGCTTGATGCCGGTATCCAGGCCGAAGAGCGCCGGGCCGGCCGGGCCTGCGGCGGCGTAGGTGGTCATCTTGGCCACACCCGAGATCAACCCATGCACCACCTGACCAGCGATGCCGACCGACGCGGGATCGGGCGCATAACGCCGGGCCTGCTCCCGAAAGCCGCGGGCGGTTTCGCTGTTGCCCATCTGGTCGATGGTCTGCGCCTGGAGGGCGGTCGGCGCCGGCGCGGTGTCGCCATTCACCATCGCGTTCGTGGGGGCGTCCCGGTAGGCCGCCGCGTGCCCGTAGGCCTCCATGACGGCCGACCAGGCACTGGCCGACGTGTTGGCCGCATAGGGCAGCGCATCGGCCACGGCACTGCCGAATCCGCGCCATGCCCCCGGAGGCGTGGCCGGATCGGCCGGACGTTGCAGGATCTGGCCCAGGGACGCCGAGCGGGCATCGGGGAAGAGCTCGTCGTACATGTCAGCGCCCCACTTTCAGCACGAAGGGACTGCCATCGACCCGGCGCACGATGTCGCTGCCGGCGCGGACCAGATAGGAGCCATCACCGAAGGTCTGCAGCCGCGCGCCGGGGAGCATGCGGGCGAGGTCCTTGGCACCGATCTTCTGGCCGCCGGCCAGGTACTCGCCACCGGCAGCGGCGACGCCGGCCGGCACGCTCGTCCGGATGGCATCGGAGAACCGGGCATCGTCCCAGCCGTAGGGCTTGGCGATCCGCGCCCCGTTGAAGTCCATCAGGCCACCGGTGGCAAGGCGCATGGCCCGCTCCAGATCATCCGAACCCTCAGCCTTCAGCTTCGCGTAGATGCCCAGGCTGGCGTCGGCCGCTGCATCCCGGGCCAGGGGCGAGAGATACACGCCGTCCAGCTTGCTGAAGATCTGGGCCTTGATGCCGGTCTCCGCTGTGGCGTCGATCTTGGCGCGCTTTTCGGCCAACATCTCCTTGCCCTCGAGGTACAGGCGGGCGGTGGAGTTGCCGGCGGTGGTCTGGCGGGCCGCCAGAGCGCCGGCAATGGCCAGGGTGGAATCCTTGTCCTTGAGCTGCGCGGAGATCGACTGCATGCCAACCGGCCCCACCGAGGCCGCCACCTGACCGAGAACCCGGGCCTTATCGACGGCCTGCAGGCCACGGAGGTAGGTGCCGAACTGGTCGGCCTCGAAGTCGGTCATCACGCGCGGCGGCGTGCCGTAGTCACGGGAAATCCGCTCCATGGCCGCGCCACGGCTCGCCAGGTCGGTGGCCACCGTCTCGAAGTTGCCAAGGGGGTGGATGTTGTAGGCTGGATTGCTGAGCGCCACCTTGATCGGATCGTCCTGGCGGGCCTTGCGCACCTGCTCGACGGCCTTGCCGAGGATTTCGAAGTTCCGTTCGCGCGCCGCGAAGCCCTCGCCCGGCAGCGGCTTCGACTCCTCCAGCATTCGGCGCAGATCCGCCTCGGGCAACGTCTTGACCTGCTGCATCTGGTTGCCCAGCTGGGCAACGCCCTGCAGTTCCTGGTAGTGGGCCACGCCTTCGAGCTGCCCATAGGCGCGGATAAACTCGGCCTGACTGGGCGGATTGGTGGCCGTGCCGCGGGCGAGGTATTCAGCCTGCGCGTCACGGGCCCGGATGCTCACCGCGGCACGGACCGATTCCATGTCCTGATGCGCCTGGGCTTTGGCGAGCTGCAACACGCGGAGCTTCTGGTCGGGCGGGAGCGCATCGACGACCGGATTGCCGGTCTTGACCGCCGGGTCACGCCATGCGGCATTGTCAGCCGGGTTGCCGGCCGCCGTGGCGGGCGTTGCCGAGGCAGCAGGCGGCAGCGTTGCCGTGCCCTGGGCGGCGGCAAGGCCTAGGCTGATCTGCTGATCGGTATAGGGCTGGCGGCCGTTCTCGAAGCCGATGATGGCCTTGGTGATGCCCGTCAGCGTCTTGGCGTCGTGCAGGTCGATCTTTGCGTCCGGCGCCACGCCCACGGCCTTGGCCACCGTGGAGATGTAGGCCCGCGTGTCGTTCTCGCTGGCCGGCGCCCACCGGGAAATGATGCCTTCCACAGTGTCGATGCCGTGCTTGTCCTGGTAGGTCAGGAGGTTCTTGCCCAGCGCGCGGATGCCATGCTCCGGCGTGGCGAACGAGGCGAACCGCGCATCGGCGCCGGAGACTTCCCCCTCCCAGGGGCTCGAGCCCCTGATCAGGTTGCCTGGGTTGTTGTTCCGCTCACCTCGCGGGGAGCGACTCGGGGGAACTGGCGAGCCGTCCGCCGGGGGCATGGTCAGCATGCTGACGCCGCCGGCTGCGTTGATCTGGGCCGCGAGCACGGGCGCCGCATCGGTGAAGATGCTTGCGGCCGATCTGGTCCCGCACCAAGGGGGACATCTGGCTACCGTTCTTCTGGAAGTCGGCGAGCGCGCCGGCCGGGTCAGTCTGCTGCCAGGCTTCGTACCGCTGCTTGTAGCCGGTGTCGGTGTATTGCTCGCGGCGCAGCCTGGTGGTGGATTCGTCCCAGCCATTCAGCCGGGCCTGCGCGTCCGCCTCGGAGTGAGCCATCTCCAGCGCTCTGGCGAAGGCCATAGGGTCGGCAGGCGTAGAGGCAGCTGCCCGAAGTGCCACCTCGGCGTGGTCTTGGCTGCTCTGAAGGCGCCACCGGTTGCGCTCCGCGTTGTAGTGCTTCGTGAGCGCCAGGGCCGTGGCATTCATGCGTTCCGCCAGAACAGGCTCCAGGAGCTGCTTCTCGCGCGGGTTTGTGGCGGCATTCAGCGTATCGGCGCGGATCTTCTCGGCGGCCCTCACCGCGTCCTGATAGCCATCGACCGCCGCCTTGCCTTGCTGGTTGAAGTAGCCGGAATCGGGGTCGTGCTGCAGGCCATTGAAGGCTTGCAGTGCCTGAGTGTCGCGGTTCTTCGCGGAGGCTCGGATGTTCTCCTCCTCGTTGATGGCGACGATCCGCGCCAGCTCGCCGCCGGCGTTCTCGACGGCTTGGCCCATCTGCATGGCTTGCTGGGGGGCGAAGTTGCGAGCCTGGGGCGCATCGAAGCGAGCATTCGACGGTCCGGCCGGCGCCACCTGGGGAGTGTCAAATCGCGGTACGGTCGGCATCAGACCCACCCTCTGAATCTGTCCGACGGATCGTAAGCGGGAGGATCCTGCCGGCCCTCATTCCAACGAATCAAGGTCACGCCCGAATGCCTGAGGGGGTCCGGAGCGTCAGAGGGGTCCATCGGTGGATGTCCGAATGCGTGGGTAACAAACAGACGCATCAGTGCGTACTGCTCTCTGGCAGTGTCGGGCGACCAGTAGGCCCTCCCCTCAAAAACGGTATCGGGTGCAGGTAGGGCTCCATCCTCTCGCTTGTACCTCAGCGCGAGGACGTTGTCGCAGCCGAGATAGGCGGCCAGTTCCTCGTCGTTGAGGTAGGCATTGGCGTTGAATGGCGTGTCCATTGAAATCTAACCTCCCGGCACAGACGAGGGGCCCACCGCCTCGCCCTTGGGTTCGTTCGATTGGTCGGGCTCCAGGCCAAATATCTCGAACATGACGATGAGGGCTTCGCCGCGGATGGACTCAAGTACCTCCATGCCATGGCGATTGAAGGCCCGATTAAGGCGCTCCCTGGCCCGCTCTTCCTCCTGGGTAAGCGGCGGCTGATCGTGGGGGTTCATTTCACTGCCCCAGAAGCGTGGATTTGCCCAGCGTCAGGGCGGACGGATCCACACCGCTAGGGCCGGTCAGCATGGTCCCGGAAGCGCCGCCCTTGCCGGACAACATCGCCGAGGCCAGGGCACCGGCTGCGTCGGGGCGCTTCTGGTTGGCCTTGTTGTTCGCCTCATCGGCGGCCATGGATGCAGCGTTGGCCTGGGCCAAGGCTTGGCGCTGGGCGCTGCGCTGCTGCTGGTCGGCGCGGTTGCCTGAATACGCTTGGTAGGCAGTGCCTGCAGCCATGACGGCCGCTACTGCTGAAAATCCCATGATCAAACCTCCTTTGAAAACATGATGTCTTGAACGCCGTAGCCCATCCGCGGGAGAAGTGCCTCAAGCGAAGTGCCCGGCTTGGCATGCCAGATCAGCATTTGTGCACCCTTGGCCTTTGCATGGGCTTCGGTCGCACGAATGAGCGCCAGACCCGCGCGGGAGGCGCGGTAGGCCACGCTTCGCCACCGTCTGGATGCTGCAGATCAGCACCTGGGAATCGAGGGCGATGGTGTTCTGCCCCTGCAGGATGCCATGAGGGATGCCGGCAGCCAGGAAGCGGCGGGAGGCCTGTGCGATCAGCTCCACCCGGTTGGCGATGAAGGCCACGCGCTTGCCCTTGCCCACGGCGCCGCGAATCATCGCCATGCCCATCTCGGTCTTGCCCGAGCCCGTCGGCGAGTACAGCAGCACCAGGCGGGTTTTCCGGGCCAGGGCGGAGCGGAGGTTGTCGAGGGCGGTGGATTGGTAGCGGCGGAGATCAAAGACCATGATCCACCTCCCAGTCCGGGGATAGGGTGATCTCAGAAAGAACACCACTATCACCAGTAACCCCTACAACACTCCCCTCCCTTGGCTGGGCTGGACTGGGCTGTACTGTACTAAGAACCCGGCAGTTGCCCGCCGGGCTACCTGTCGGCTCGCTCGACGGGTTAGCTGTCGGCTTACCCGACTTGCCCCGAACGCCTTTGCCGGTGCGGCTTTTGCGAGCATTGGTTTTTTCGGCTCCCGCCTTGCCGCCTTGTGCTTGGCGCTCGCGGATGCTGTTCAGGTGGCTTCGATAGGCCTCCAAATCGGATGCAAAAATCCGTCCGTTTTGCACATCAAAAAAAGACATGACAAACGGGAGATCGGCGGCGATTTCGGCACGATCAAAGCCGAGCATCCGAGCGATGATTTCAGGGGAATCGGGAAGGAACTGATTTACCCAGCACTCCAGACGCATTGAATACAGCAGCCCCCTCTGGGCAAGGGTGAGCGTTCTGTATTCGAAGCGAGACATCATCGCGGCCGCGTACTCTTGAAAGGCTGGTGCAGAGCGACATTGAGTCATCACACCGCCTCCCGCACGGGCTCGGCGACCAGCGCATAAACGGCGACACCGCGATGTGGATAACCTTGGTCGTCGAAGACCGTCACACGGCCCACGGTCGGCAGGTCATAGCCCTGGGCGCGCAACTCGAAGATGCGGGTCTGCGACTGCATGACACCAGCGCGGCGAAAATCGAGCGTCGTTTTCGAGCCGGCGCGCAGCATCTCCACAATGCGCTGACGCTGGGCTTCGGAAGCAGTGCTGATGTGCGGGCGGTGAGCCGCGACGGACTCGGGGAGACTTTCCGGGAAGAGGTTCGTAATGCTAGAGTGGTGGCGCTGATAGCCGTTTGCTTTGCCGACTTCGCCCGCCTGGCCGCGGGCGTTGTCACGTTTGGAGGCGGCCATTTAAGCCACCTCCCCATTCAGAAGCGCATCAACGGCCGCGGCATTCCACATCAAGAAGCGGTTACGGGCTTTCTGCGGGCGAACGCCGAAGTAATGCCCGTCGCGACAAACGGCGGCACGCAAGGTCTGCGGGCGCACCTTCAGGACTGCTGCGGCTTCTTCGGTAGAGTAGGTGCGCAGGATGGACGCATAGTCCGTGCGCAGGGGGGTGGGGATGGTTGCTGCTTGCATCTGTCGGGCTCCTTGTCGGGGCCGGCTCTGGCGGGTGCCGTCGCTCGGACAGATGCAATTAGATTTACTTCAACGTCGGGACTTTTGTTAGCGAACCTTGGCGCACTTGGCGTTTCCTTAGCGACACCTCAGCGATACATCCGACTTTTCAACATGCTGTACGTCATCCTTTCCGGGTTGCCGTTGTTGCCACGAATCCACAAGACACCACCATTGAAGGCCTCGCTAATGCAACTGTTGGCGCGACCCGCCCGCTCCTTCAGCAGCGCCATAACCTTTGCGGGGGTCGGCTTCTCGTCTCGTTTCTTAAGTTCGGCTATCACGTCATCAATCTCGATTTGGATATCGTCGTGTCGCTGGCGGCCCTTCTGCACCGGGGCCATCTCCTGCTCCGGGGTCTCTGACGAAGCCTCCATTGCCACCCGCCCAGGAGCAGACTCGGTATCAACTCGGGTGAGAACTGGCTCAGGCTTCGGAAACTCGGGAGGCAGTGCCCAGCGGCAGAAGTTCGCCAGCCGGGCGACCGCCTGCAACGTCACCACGATGGAGTTTTCCCGCGCTTCTCCAGAAAAATCCGACAGCACTCCTCCCGGCCGCAGATGCTCAATGGCAACGACGAGTCGAGTCTTGAAATCGTCCGGGATCAGATGCCGTCCGCTGGAAAGACACTGCGGATCAATGTCCAGTGAGAGCGCAATCGCGTTTCCAAGCTCGATTGACGGCACGTGCAGCCATCGATCCCAGTTCGGAGGCATCGGATCTTGGGCATGTTCAAGCGGGTTAGCGCCCGGAAACTCTGGCGGTAGTGTCCAGTCGCAACGACGCGCAAGGCGGGCAACGTCCTTCAGCGTTACCATCGTGCAATGCGGCCGGTCCCCTTTTCCTAGCCCGTTGCCGATAGCAATCCTCATTCGGTCCGCAAATTCCCGGTTGGCATCGCCAAGGTGGTACTCTGGCTCAATGCCGCACGTCAGTGCGACGGCCTCCCAAAGCTGCACCTCTGGCAGATTTAACCAAACATGCCATTTTGGCCCGGGTGATGGTGGAAGCTGCTGATACCACTCATCAGCAGCCGCACGGGCGGTTGTAAGCAAAGTGTCGTCCTGCGGCGTCTTGGGCGGAGGAATCCTGATTGCCATCTGCGCTCCTTCAAGCGCCCTTCATGGGGTGCCGCGCCAGGCGGGCGAAGGTATCCCGCTTTTCAGTTGGCCGACCTAGGCGCGGCGGTGGTGCTCGGTCAGGCAGCCTCTGCATGCATCGGCTGAACCTCTCGCTCGACCTTTGCCCCGATCTCTGCCTCGGCTTGCTTCAGGTCGAAGCTGATCTGCAGGTTCATCCAGAACTGCGGCGTGGTGTCGAAGTAGCGAGCTAGGCGCAGGGCCGTGTCGGGCGTAACGGCCCGGCGCTCCCGCACGATGTCATTGATCCTGGGCGCCGGTACGTGCAGATCCATGGCGAGGGCGTTGGCGCTCTTCCCCAGCGGGACAAGAAACTCCTCGCGAAGGATTTCCCCCGGGTGAATGGGGCGCATGTTGTTCGTCGGCATGATGAAACCTCCTCAGTGGTAATCGACGATTTCCACGTTCTCCGGCCCCTGTGGGGTCCAAACAAAGCACACGCGCCATTGATCGTTGATGCGGATGCTGTGCCAGCCGGCCCGGTCTCCGATGAGGGCCTCAAGGCGGTTTCCTGGCGGAGCCCGCAAGTCCTTCAGCTCCTGGGCGGCATCAAGCATCTGCAGCTTTCGCTCCGCGGTGGCCTCGATGTTGCGGAAACGCCGAGGGCGTAAGCCTTGGTATAACGCCTCAGTGTCTGCGCAACGAAAGGAACGAATCGTCATCTGTGTTCACCATAGAACGACTGGCGTTTAACGTCAATCGTTAAGAAACCGGATATCGGGTACTCCACAGCCTCTCACACGACTACCCGCAGCCCCGGCGCCTGCTCCTCGCTCGGCGGCTCGATGCCGGCCTCCTTCAGAATCCAAGCCTCAATTTTCACGTGCCACACGCGCAGCAGGTCGATAGGCCGACGGCGGTAGTGCTTCTCGGCCAGGGCGGACGGCTTGTGCCCCTGGATCTGGGCCACCACACCCACCGGGCACTCCACCCACTCGGCCAGGGTGCCGAACGAGCGGCGCAGGTCGTGCAGGGTGAAGGGCGGCAGGCCGGCGGCCTCCATGGCGTTCTTGTGGGGCTTCAGGGGCTCCTGCAGGCGCCCCGACTCGGCGGAGGGACTTGAGAAAACCCATTCGTTCCGGTGCGGCAGGCTGGCCAGCAAAGCGGCAACGTAGGGCGTCAGGGGAATGGTCCGCTCCCCTTCCACCTTGTCCTTGATGGTGACGGTCTTCCACTGGAAATCCACGTCATCCCAGCGCATGCCGGTCAGCTCCTCCCGGCGCGCGCCGGTCAATAGGGCCGTCTGCAGGTAGGCGGCATGCACGGGGTTGCGCAGGGCCCGCACGTGCTCGAACCACAGGGGCAACTGCTCCCGCTGCAGGCTGTCGCCCTTGGCCTTGACCGCCCTCACGTGGTCTTTCACCTCGGAGGTGCGGCAGGCATCGGGACGGACGATCCCGGAATACTCGGGGCGCTCGGCGCACCAGTTCAGGAAGGCCCGGAGCAGGCGGAAGTTCTTCGCAGCTTCGGTCGCTCCGCGCGCGTTGTTCTCCTGCATCCAGGCGGCCAGGCGCTCCGAGGTCAGATCCTTCAGAGGCTCACGCAGCAGGGAATGCACCATGCCAGGCAGGGAAAACTCCCCCTGCCCCTTCTTGCGGCCCCGGGTAATCCGCTCGCCGCCGGGCTGGATGGCCTTTTCATGGTCCCGCCTGGATGAATCACCCCACTTGTGGGAGCGGGCCGCAACATAGGCCGGCCAGGCATCGGCCACGGTCACAGCTTGCCGCTGCAGCTCCTTCTGTTCGGCTTCGGCAGCAGCCTTGCGGGCGTCGATGGCGGCCTGTTTGTCGGTCTTCTCTTGCCGCGGGTCGATGCCCTGGTCAATCAGGGTTTGCAGGCGGCGGGCTTCGGCTCGAGCGTCATCCAGGTTCCAGGCCCTCACGTCACCGATGGTGATGCGTAGGGCTTTGCCGTTCAGACGGCTTTGAAAGATGAACCCTCGAGCCTTACTGCCAGGGGTGGCACGCACGGCAAGGCCGGGCGCTTCGGTGTCCCACAAGAAGGCCTGGGCGGTTCCTGTCGGACATTCAAAATCGCGGATGCGGCCGGCGGTCAGTTTGATACGTGCCATGCTCCAGACTCCCTTGTAAGCGCCAATGTAAGCAGCTTGTAAGCGGATTCTAGCAACACCCATCAACATCAATCAACAAGGATTGACGGCATTTTCATTGTTTTTCAGCAAGTTACCTATCAACACAAACACGCATCAACACCGATAAATCCGAATTTTTAGCGACTCATAATCGCTTGGTCACAGGTTCAAGTCCTGTTGGGCCCACCATACGTTTCAAGTACTTAGGCCAGCCTCACGAGGGCTGGCCTTTTGCTTTCGTGGGAGCGGGGAAGGATGCTAAGGGACTGCGCCGGCGTGCCAGACAACACGGCCGATGATGGAGAAGCCATCCGTCTCGGCAGCATGGCGCTTGATCTGGAAGGCATCGTAGGCGGGGTTGTCCGAGATCACGCGAATGACCCCGCCCAGCAAGGCCTGAAGGCGCTTGACCATGGCCGCACCGCCCAGATTAATGGCATAGATGCCGCTGGTCACCCTGGTTGCAGTGGTGTCTATCATCACGGTGGAGCCCGGCTGCAGGGTGGGCAGCATGGAGTCGCCACTCACCCGCACCAGCAACAGACGCTCAGGCTTGAGTCCCATCGTGCGCAGCCACGCCTCGGAAAACAGCAAAGCACCAGGCGGCTCCCCCTCATAGTTCAAGGCCCCGTGCCCTGCCGACAGGCTGATGTCACGGTAGTAACGCAAGGGGCGGTAGTCCTTCAGGTCGACGCCCCCCGCCCATTCTCCGCAATCCCCGTGCCGGGCATCCTCACCTCCATCCGGCTCTTCAACAGGCGCCTGTGCCGCACTCCATTCCTGATGCTGCGGGACAAGCCGGGCCTCCTGCCGGCCTTTGGCGGAATCCACCTCGCTTGCAGCCACCGGCTCACCGCGGGCATGACGATGGATCAGCCTGAGGAGCTCAGGCGGGGGCGAAAAGACCTTCTTCACCCCTCCTTTCCCGCCCTTCGCCGGAATTTCGACGAACGGCCACCGGGACCGGGTGGCCGCCTTGAGCCACCCTCTTTCCGACAGCCCTCCCGGCAGCTGCATTGCCGCCAGCTCCGCACAGGTGAAGGCGGATCGTTCGGAACAAATCTGCTGCGCCAAGGAGGAATGTTCGGAACTTTTCATCTATATTTTATTTTCAACAAAATCAATAACTTAATTTATCTTTGAGGCCGCCAAGCCCATGACATGAGAAATTTCCGTGCAGAACCGTTTACATGTTCCGAACGGGGCCGTACCATTCGCATATCAAAATGCCAAACGAGGTTCAGACATGGCCCACCAAGCCCGTGCTGGCCGGGATGCCGCAGACATCAAGACAGAGGTTCGCAAATCCTCCGGCAAGAGGCTCGCCGACCTTGAGCGGCCCACAGTCTCGGACCTGGCGCGCAGCGTAGCCCACGGGCACTCCACGACGGGGCGATCATCACCGCCGCGCCCAGCCTGCCGCCACAGGGCATCCGGCCAGCGCTCCCGTCGGGAAACGATGGCCGGCAACCCGGACGTCGTCTTGCCCCGGGGCGGGGTGGCCTGCCCCTGTCCTCGACACGTGAAACACATCACAAAACCGCGCCTGGATGGAATTTTACGCGGGGGAAACGGCAACGCAATGCCGACCTCGGCGGCACGGCAAAGCCTGGAGTTTGATCATGTTCATTCGTGACTATGCCCTCAACACAATGATCGAGTGCGACACCGAGCGTTTCTGGTACGTTGGCCTGGAGATCTTTGGCCGGGACTGGGATGCCCTGGTTGTCTGGACGCATGGAGCCTGAGCAGGGCCGGTCATACCGCCAGCCCCCGGAAGCCGGGCAAATGTCATCAAGGCCCTCACCGGCAAGACCATTGCCGTCGACGCGGAACCGGGCCATCACCCCGACAGGCTCACCCGGCTGGGCGCCTCTTCACGGGAGACCGCCCCAGCACTGGCGCCCCTGCCACAGCCCCTGATGTTGACAAAACTCAAGCTGCCTTGCATTTCCCGTGATATCCGTCACGAAGCGCTCAAGTTGGGCACGCCATATGCCGATGAAAGGCGAGTGATCCATTTGAGATAAGAGAAAAGCATGAGTGCATTTCGTGGCGGGTTCGGAACAAGCATTGCCGGCAAGCTTAATGCCGCACTCTCACTGATCATCTTCATCGTCTTTCTGATCGCCGGGGTATCCCTCACCCTCTGGCTCGGAGATCGGCTTGAGCAGCGCGGAGTACGCGAACTGCAGACCACCAACCAGCAGATCACCGACATGATGGAGGCCTTCTCGAGCGCCCTCGAGGACTCGGCCAGCCTGCTCGGCGCCACCTTTGCGGCCAATCTCCCCAAGAAGATGGTCCTCGATCCGGCCCATCCCGTGCTTTCCGGTGGGCGATCGATTCCCGTGCTGAAGGGGGGTGATCTCGTCTTCAACAACAACTTCACCATGGTGGATGAGTTCTCGCGCCTGACCGGTGGCGTCGCGACCCTGTTCGCCCGGGATGGCGACAACTTCTACCGCATTGCCACCTCCCTGAAGAACAAGGCGGGTGAGCGGGTCATGGGCACCATGCTGGACCAGAAGCATCCTGCCTACCCGCTGGTACTGGCGGGCAAGCCCTTCGTCGGCAAGGCGAGCTTGTTTGGCAGGGATTACATGACCCGCTACGTTCCAATCCGGGATGACGGCGGGCAGGTGATCGGGATCGCCTTCGTGGGCCTGGACCTCACCGACAGCATCAAGGCGCTCAAGGACAAGGTAAGGGCAGTACGGGTGGGCGATACAGGCTATCCCTTCGTGCTGGACGCCAAGGTCGAACCCGGCATGGCGGTGATTCACCCTTCCGCCGAAGGCAAGAACCTGCTGGATGTGAAGGACAAGAATGGCGTTGCCGTGATCCGTGGCCTGATCGACCAGGGGCGTGGCATCAGCCATTACTGGTGGCAGAACCCCGGCGACAAGGAGGCCCGGCAAAAGCTGGTCGCCATGCAGCCTTTCGAAAAATGGGGCTGGCTGGTGGCGACAAGTGCCTACTCCGACGAGTTCGTCCACGAGGTACGGGCCATCCAGATTCAGATTGCAGTCGCCGCCGTGCTGGCCACCGGGGTGCTCGTCGGCGCCATGATCGTGATGAGCCGGCGCTGGATCACCAGGCCGCTCCAGCGTGCGGTTGCCGTGACCCAGCGGGTGTCCGAGGGGGATCTGACCCAGCATATCGAGACGGACTCCAACGATGAAGTGGGAGCCCTTCTTCGCGCGTTGGACAGCATGAGCGCCCACCTGCGCAGCATGATCGGCGAGATCGATGCGGGCATCCGCGGCCTCGCCGACAATGCCCACAAGCTTTCGGTCGCCTCGGATGCGGTCGCATCCAGTTCCGGGACCCAGAGCCAGTCCGCCGTGGTGATGGCGAGCGCGGTGGAGCAGATGACCGGCAGCATCCAGCAGGTCGCCGATCACGCCGAATCGTGCAGGGGGCTCGCGGAAACCTCGGGTGATGTATCCGAATCTGGCATCGAGGTGATCAACCAGGCGATATCGAGCATGTCCATGATTGCCGATACCGTGCGGCAGTCTGCAGAGGCCGTGCTGCACCTGGGCGACGAGTCCAAGGCGATTTCCCGCATCGTCAACGTGATCCGCGAGATTGCCGACCAGACCAACCTGCTGGCGCTCAATGCCGCCATTGAAGCAGCCCGGGCCGGCGAGGCGGGGCGCGGTTTTGCCGTGGTGGCCGACGAGGTGCGCAAGCTGGCCGAGCGCACGTCACTGTCCACCCAGGAGATCACCCGGATGGTGGATGACATCCAGCACGGCGCCGAAACCGCAGTGACGAGCATGAAGAAGGGCGAGGGCCAGGTCCAGGATGGCGTTGCCCTCGCCGGCGAGGCCGGTGGCCGGATCGCTGACATCAAGACCGGCGCAAGCCAGGTAAGCACGGCGGTGATCGGAATTTCCGATGCCCTGCGCGAGCAGAGTGCGGCCAACCACGAGATTGCCCGAAACGTGGAGACCATTGCCGAGCAGGCCGTGCATAACCACACCCAGGCTTCCGCCACGGCGGACACGGCCCGCGAGATGGAGGTGCTGGCGACGCAGATCCGGGCCAGCATCTCCCGCTTCCGGACCTGAGGCCTCCGGTGGCCCGGAGGTATGTGACGTAACGGAACGGAGTTGCCATCCACGAGTGAAGCGCTTCATAGCCCTGGGCCCTGGACACCCCTAGGATGTCGCCAGACATGACTCTTCAGTGAAACCATGGGGCCCATCTCCGAGCTGTCCGGTACCGTCCTCTGGCGGGCCATCACCTCCACCGGCGAGACCGAGATCTTTCACCTCAAGCTCATCGCCGAGGACTGGGCGGGGGTCGAAGGGAAGGTCGAAGCCGTGGTGGCCGACCTCCATTCATTGCATCTGACGGGCCTGCCGGCGGCCCTGAAAGCGTGATCGACGGCCCGGGGACGGCGCCCGGGCTCAGATCTGGTAATCCTCGCTCCCCGTCTGCTTGATCGGCGCCGCACCCTTCACCAGCAGCACGCTTGCCCAGAAGGTGCTTCCCTCGCCCTGCACGCTGTCACATCCCGCATCTCCGCCCATCATCCTGGCCAGTTGCCGGACAATGGCCAGACCCACGCCAGTACCCCCGTAACGCCGCGTGTTCGAGTTGTCCGCCTGCTCGAAGTGTTCAAAGAGCCGGCCCATGTGCTCCCTGGCCACGCCAATCCCCTCGTCCTGCACCTCGAAGCGCACCAAGGCACTGCCGGCCTCCTCGCTCACACACATGACGCGGATGTGGATCGTCCCCTTCTCCGAGAAAGTGACGGCATTGTTGCAGAAGCATGCGAGGATCGTGCTGATGTGGGCAGGATCCCCCATCAGGGGCTCCGGGAGTGGCCCGATGTGATGCGTGACCTGAAGTCCCTTCGGCAGTGCCCGCTCCAGGGCACTCGCAGCGACGTTCCCGATCAACGCCTCCATGTCGAGCGTTCTCAGCCGGATGCTGGTCGATCTCGACTCGATATCCACCAGGGTGAGGATTCCGCCGATGACGGTATCGAGACGCTTGACCCCGGACTCGAGCATCGCAAGACGCCTGGACTGCTTTTCGGTCAGCGGGTCACGCCGGAACAGACTCGCCACACCCGCGATGTGATGCAGGGGCGTACGCATCTCGTGGGACATGTTGCCGAGGAAGAGCGTCTTGGCCCGGTTGGCCGCCTCCGCCCGCTCCCGCGCGTCCTCCAGGTCATGCATGAGGGCCCGCCGGTGGGTGATGTCCTCGATGACGGCGGAGGAGAACTTGATCTGCCCTCGCTCATCCCGGACGGCATGGGCAAATACATGCACCCAGATCGTGCCGCCGCCCTTCCTCACGATACGCTTCTCGATATCCAGGACATCACTTTCCCCGGACCAGAAAGCCTGCATCTGGACACCCTCGCCCTCCACATCATCGGGATGGGTGATGTCGGACGGCCGCATGCGTTGTGTCATTTCCTCGCGGGAATAACCGGTCATCTCGCAATAACGGTCATTGACCAATTGATAGCGTCCATCCGCATCAAGCTGAACGGCCCCCACTGCGACATTGTTGAAATACGCCCTGAACTGCTCGTTCGTCTCCTGGATCTTCTCCTCGGCGCCTTTCTTCAAGGCCTCCTTTTCCGCCTGCAAGCTCCTGAATGCATGCTTGCGCCGCCCCAGCATCCGCAGGCCGGCCAGCGTGCCGATCACACTGACCGCATACAGGGCGCCCAGCTCCATTGTCGAATGGCGCCACTCGGCAAACACCCCGGTCACATCACGACTCACGGCAATCACCAGGGGTTTGTCCGCAACGGCACCGGCCGGATGGACGGTCCGGATCGCAAAGAAACGCCTGTCACCCGTCGCCGTCGCCACATCGACGATGAAGGACGCCTCCCGGCCACTCTGCATGTGCCGGACAAAAGGCGAATCGGCTCTCTTTGACAGGGATACGCCGCGGATATCGGGGCTTGTCTGTGTGCTGTACACCACCTGCCCATCCGCATGGGCCACCGACAGGCGCATGTCCGGCGCATAAAGCATGGACCGCATCAGCACACCAAAGAAATCCGGATCGACAATGGCCAGCAGATAGCCCTCGAACGCGCCCGATCCAGTACTCAGCGTCTTGCCCAGGCTGATCGTAAAACTCCCCAGGGGCGTATTGAAGGGTCGTGAGACGTACAGCGTGTCCGGCCGATGACTCTCCCTGATCGTCGAATAGCGCTCGCTCCCCCCGAAGTTCATCCCGATCAGCTGGGGCCTGTTGCTGGCGACAACCACCCCCTCGGCATCGACATGAAGCAATGTCCTGATGCCGGTCATCGCCTCGGAAAGAACCGTCATTCTCCGGCTGACACGCTGCACGCCATCCCGCTCCGCCAACTGGCCGGGGATATCTTCCCTGAGCGCATCCATCATCCGCGAAGTGGCCCGCAACTGCTCACCGATGTTGGCGTCCAGGGCATTGGCCAGAAGCGTCAGGCGCTCCTCTTCGCGGGCTGCAGTCCGGTGGTATTCAAAATAGATGTCGGCGCCGATCACCGAGCCCAGCAACGCAAGTACGGCAACACTGATTTTCCAGGAACGTCTCATGCGGCCCTCTCCGCCTCGGTGCGCAATTCCTTTGGCTGCGCGGTGATATGCCCCTTACTATATCCGCAGTCATGGCCCACCGCCCGGGAGGCCGCCCCAAAACAGGCGCAAGGCGACGGTCAATGTCCAGCCGCTCAGCCCCAGCCGGTGCGGCTTTACGGCCCCTACCCTGCTTTCATGTGCGCGAACTACCGTCCCTCGTCTCCGGAAGATCTGGCAGCCTTTCCACTGCCACCCCCCGACTTTGTCTATGCTGAGGCCTTCCCGGGCGCCACTGTGCCGATCGTCACCAACTTTGCGCCGCGCATCTGGGTGCCGGCCTGCTTCGGGCTGATCCCGGCCTGGGCCAGGGATGCGAAGATCGCCCGCAGCACCTACAACGCCCGCTCGGAGACGGTTGGCGAGAAGCCGTCATTCCGTCGCGCCTGGCTGCGCGGGCAGCTCTGCATCATCCCCGCCGCGGCCATCTACGAACCCTGCTACGAGACAGGCAAGGCCGTGCGCTGGCGGATCGAACAGCCGGGCGGAAAGCCGATGGGGATTGCCGGAATCTGGGAGAGGCGGAACCGCGACGATGGCTTGCCCCAGTGGTCCATGACCATGCTGACCGTCAATGCAGACGGGCACCCCCTGATGGGCCGCATGCACAAGCCCGGGGACGAGAAGCGCTCGGTGGTCATTCTGCCGAACGATGCCTGGGGGACCTGGCTCCGCTGCAGGTCGGAGGACGATGCGCGGCGCCTGCTGACCGCCGCCAACGACTCAACGCTGATGGCGTCTCCCGATTGAGCAACGCATGGTACGCCCGGCCAGCATGGGCCCGCCAGGGATATGACCTGATCTATTTTTCAATGAAACGCGCGAAAAGATGAACGATTCCCCCCCGGGATGCAGGATACTTATCGCGCCGCAATATCGACCATCACGCAGTGTCTGAACTCGATCCAACCCAAACCGAACCCCCGTCTCCGCAGCCTGCGGCCCGCCGCCCCCGTCATCGCCTGCGCTGGACCCTGACAGGCCTGGTCGTACTTGGCCTGATCGGTGGAGGCTTCCTTGTCGCGGAGGAGATCCAGACCTCACGGCTGCAGGCCGAGCACCTCACCCGCTACGCCGCGCAACTCAGTTACCAGATGGTCGAGGGGCAGGACGGCAGCGTGCGCTACCCGGCCCATGGCCCCTTCGACGAGCGCCTGGGTTACACCCGGCTGCCGGCCGTCATTGCTCACCTGGACGCCCACGGCTTCCGGCGGGTCCGCCAGGCGCGCTTTTCCGACGCGCTGATGGATTACACCGGGCGCGGCTATTTCGTGCCCTTCCACGAGAAGACCCGTGCCGGGCTCGACCTGGCCGACAGCCGCGGCGAAACGCTCTACGACTTCCGCTACCCCTACCGGACCTACCCGGACTTCCAGGCCGTGCCGCCCCGGATGGCCCAGGCCCTGATGTTCATCGAGAACCGCGACCTACTCGACGAAACGCGCCCCCGGATGAACCCGGCCGTCGACTGGATACGCTTCGCGCGTGCCGTGCTCGGCCGTGTCGGCCGCCTCGTGAGCGAGGACTTCGATGCACCGGGAGGCAGCACCCTCGCCACCCAGATCGAGAAGTTCCGCCACTCCCCCGACGGCGTGACCCCCAATGCCAGCGAGAAACTGCGCCAGATGGTGTCGGCCAGCGTGCGCGCCTATCTCGACGGCGAGGAAACCCTGCCCTCGCGGCGGCGCCTGATCCTCGACTACCTCAACACCGTCCCCCTCTCCGCCGCACCGGGGCACGGCGAGGTCAATGGCATCGGCGACGGACTGTGGGTGTGGTTCGGCACCGATTTCGAACAGGCCAACGCCCTGCTGGCCGCCCAGGACGGCACCGGCGAACAGCTGGCGGCCCAGGGGCGCGTGCTGCACCAGGTGGTCGCCCTGATGATCGCCCATCGCCGTCCGACCTATTACCTGCCCTTCAAGGGCCGGGAGGCCCTCGCCCGCCTCTCGGAGAGCCACCTGCGCCTGCTCGCCGAGAACGGCCTGATCAGTCCTGCCCTGCGCGACGCCGCCCTCGCCCAGCCCCTCAGGTTCCGCGACCTGGCGGCCGACCCACCGCTGCAGCCGGCCCACGTCAGCAAGGGCACCACGGCCATCCGCAATCGGCTGGCGGGCATGCTCGACGCCTCGCTCTACGAACTCGACCGGTTCGACCTGGCCGTGTCCACCACCCTCGACGGGGAACTGCAGGCCAAGGTCAGCGACTTCCTCAACCAGTTGGCCACGCCCGAGTTCGCCCGCAAGCAGGGCCTGCTCGGCGAGCGCATGCTCGTCCCGTCCAAGCTGGAAAGCGTGCATTACAGCTTCAACCTTGTCGAGCGGATGCCGGACGGCAACCGGGTGCGCGTGCAGACCGACACCACCGACCAACCCCTCGACATCAACGAGGGCAGCAAACTGGAGCTCGGCTCGACCGCCAAACTGCGGGTGCTCACCACCTATCTCGAGATCATCGCCGAGCTGCACCAGCGGCTCTCGAGCCAAAGCCCCGCCGAACTTCGCAAGCTCAAGATCGACTCGCGGGACAGGCTATCCCTGTGGGCCGTCGAGTACCAGGCCCATGCCACCGACCGCAGCCTGCCGACCATGCTGCAGGCGGCCCTGGAGCGCCACTACTCGGCGAGCCCCGCCGAGAGCTTCTTCACCGGCGGCGGCGCGCATACCTTCAACAACTTCCGCGCCGAGGACAACGGGCGCGTCCCCACCCTGCGCGAAGCCCTGCAAGGCTCGATCAACCTGCCCTTCGTGCGCCTGATGCGCGACATCGTGCGCTACACGATGTACAACGGCCCGAGCCAGACCGCGCACCTCCTCGAGGACGACAGCAACCCGCAACGCGCCGACTACCTGGCCCGCTTCGCCGACCGGGAAGGCCAGACCTTCCTGCGGCGCTTCTGGCACAAATACCACGGCAAATCCCCGGAGCAGATTCGCGAGGACTTCCTCGACGACCTGCATCCCACCGCAGACCGGCTCGCCGCGGTATTCCGCTATCTGGACCCGCAAGCCACACCGGCGCAGCTCGGCGCCTTCCTGCGGGAGCGCCTGGCCGGCAAGGCCCTCTCCGACGAAGCACTGGCCAGGATCCACGAGCGCAATGCCCCGGAGGCCTACGACCTGACCGACCGCGGCTACGTAGCCCGCGTGCATCCGCTCGAACTGTGGCTGGTCGGCCACCTCATCGCCCACCCAGAGGCACGCTGGAGCGAGGTCGTGGCGGCCAGCACCAATGAACGCCAGGCGGTCTATCGCTGGCTGTTCCGCTCACGCCACAAGGGCGCACGGGACTCGCGCATCTACACCATGATGGAGATCGAGGCCTTCGTGGACATCCACCGCCGCTGGGCCCGGGTCGGCTATCCCTTCGGCCACCTGGTGCCCTCCTTCGCCACCGCGCTGGGCAGCTCGGGCGACCGCCCGGCTGCGCTGGCAGAGCTGATGGGCATCATCGTCAACGACGGCGTGCGCCAGCCCACCCTGCGCATCGACCACCTGGACTTCGGCGTCGGCACCCCCTACGAGACACGCTTTGCCCGCCAGAGCGGCGAGGGAGAGCGGGTGATGGCGCCGGAAGTGGCGGCGGCCCTGCGCAACGCGCTGTCTGAAGTGGTCGAGGGTGGCACCGCCCGGCGCCTGTCCGGAGCCTTCAAGCTCGCCGACGGCAAGCCCCTCCCGGTGGGCGGCAAGACCGGCACCGGCGACAACCGCATCGTCATCAGCCAGGGGCACGGACGCGGTGTGGCCCTCAACCGCACCGCCACTTTTGTTTTCTACCTCGGGCCGCGCCATTTCGGCACCCTCACCGCCTATGTGATGGGCCCGGACGCCGCCAGCTACCAGTTCACCTCGGCCCTGCCGGTGCAGATCCTCAAGTCCATGGGCCCGATCCTGATCCCCCATCTCGAGGACAAGACCGCACCACCTCCCTGAACCGGAGAGCGCTGGCCGCCCCCGCCGCAGGGCCCGGGGCGGCCAGCCCTGCTCACACGTCCGGCTTGATGCAGCTGGCCGCCTTCGCAGCCTGATAAGTGCCCAGAATGCTCTTCTCATCCGCGGCGGGATCCGCCAGCTGGCGTGAAAAGACGGCACAGGCAGGCCGCACGGCAATCAGTTCGCCCGTCGCCATCGCCCTGTCCTGGAGGGACAGGTGGGGCTTGGCGGAGCAGCCGACGAGAGCGGCAACGGGAATGAGAAGAAGGCTGACAAGAGAGCGCACGAGAACCCCTTTACGGATCAGGGGCCCACAGTACCAGAGATAAGGCCTCGGGTCGCCGTCGGCCACACGCCCGCCTCCACTGTTTTTTTTGCAGAGCAGCAAGCTTGACCTGCATCATGACGGCCCGGGCCCAGCGTAATAGATTGGGCGCCTGCCCTTTATCAGCCAATACCGCCACACTCATGTTCAAAGCCCTCCGTGCGCTGTGCGCCGCCGCCCTCCTGTCCTGCCTCATCGGTTTTGCCGGAGAGGCCGTCGCCAATGACCATGGAGGCGGCGGAGTCAGCGACATCGTCTCCCTGGAAGCCATCACCACCAATCTCGCCTCCAAGTCGGGGAAGGAGTCCCGCTTCATCCAGCTGGTCATCGCCCTGAAGCTCCACGACCCCCAGGCCGCCGCCGCCATCACCGCCTACATGCCGCAGATCCGGCACGACATCCTGATGGTGCTGTCCTCCCACACCGGCGAGTCCCTCCAGGTCACCGCCGGTCGCGAAACCCTGGTGGACGAGATCCGGGATGCAGTGAACAGCGTCATCGGGGCCCCCGCAAGGACCGACAAGAAGGGCAAGCGGATTGCCGCCGAGGGGCCGGTAAAGCAGGTGTTCTTCACCTCCTTCATCATCCAGTAAGTCCAGTAAGGGCAGCCCCGGGCGGCCTCGATCTTGAAGCGGGCGGAGGGAGCGGCTACGCTTCGAGCCAGCATACCGCCATGAAGGTAGACGGACCTATCCCATGAATCGCTCGCTCACACTCCGGGCTCTCGGTCTCGCCAGCTGGATCGTCCTGCTCCTGCCCCCGCCCGCAGCGGCCAGCGGCACGCCCGCCGTGGCCGACTCGGCCGTCCACGTGGAGCGCACCGCCAATGGCGGCTTCGCCGTCGACCTGGTCATGCATGCGCATGTCCCGCCGGCCCTGGCCTGGGCCGTGCTGACCGACTTCGAACACATGGCCAGCTTCGTTCCCAATCTCGCCCGCAGCCAGGTTCTCTCCAGCCAGGGCAACCTCCTGCAGGTCAGCCAGAAGGGCACCGCCCGCTACGGCCCATTCTCGACGGAATTCGAGTCGATCCGCGATATCCAGCTCACCCCGAAGCGGGAGATCCGGGCCCATGGCACCGGCGGCAGCGTCAAGCAGATGGAGAGCCTGATGCAGGTGGAGGCCAGCGACGAGGGCACCCGCCTGCATTACCACGCCGAAGTGCTGCCCGGCTTCTGGTTCCCCCCCTGGATCGGTACAGCCCTGGTCCGCCACGAAACGGCAGAGCAGTTCTCCGCGATCATCAGCGAGATGCAGCGGCGGCAGTCCGCCATCGCCCCGGCCGGAGCCGCCCGGTCCGCCCCCTGAGGTCACCCCGCCCCCGTTACAAGTCAACAAGGTCTTACATC